>NZ_JBVJWV010000005.1:336676-355041 GCF_055602105.1 Streptomyces sp. NPDC037421 | reverse complement strand
CAGATGTGGAAGCCCGGTAACGGGTGGAGCTGACTGGTACTAATAGGCCGAGGGCTTGTCCTCAGTTGCTCGCGTCCACTGTGTTAGTTCTGAAGTAACGAACTCGCCTTGCCGGCTTGAGTTCCAACTTCATAGTGTTTCGGTGGTCATAGCGTTAGGGAAACGCCCGGTTACATTCCGAACCCGGAAGCTAAGCCTTTCAGCGCCGATGGTACTGCAGGGGGGACCCTGTGGGAGAGTAGGACGCCGCCGAACAATCATTGTGGGAAAGCCCCGCACCTTCTGGTGCGGGGCTTTTCTGCGTTCAAGGCCCGTTCGGGCGCGTTCAGCCGTTTACCGGCACGCGGTTCCCGTCAACCTGAGGTGACTGCTCGTATGGTGGGCCGATGGGCTATGAGCTGGTCATCTTCGACAACGACGGCGTCCTCGTGGACAGCGAGCCGGTCGCCAACACGATCCTGTCCGAGTACCTGACGGAGCTCGGGCACCCCACCACGTACGAGGACTCCCTGCGGGACTACATGGGGTCCGCCGTGCACCGGGTGCACGACCTCGTCCAGGAGCGGACCGGGCAGCGGCTGCCGGCGGACTTCGAGCGGGTCCTGAACGAGCGGCTCTTCGCCGCGTTCGAGCGGGAACTGCGGCCCGTGCCCGGCGTGGCCGAGCTGCTCGGGGAGCTGTCCGCGATCGGCATGCCCTACTGCGTGGCCTCGTCCTCCAGCCACGAGCGGATCCGGGTCGGGCACCGGGCGTCCGGGATGGACGAGTGGTTCGAGGAGGAGTGGATCTTCAGCGCGGAGGAGGTCGGGAAGGGCAAGCCGGCTCCGGACCTGTTCCTGCACGCCGCCGACATGATGGGCGTCCCCCCTTCGCGGTGCGTGGTGGTCGAGGACAGCCCGCTCGGGGTGGAGGCCGCCCGGGCCGCCGGGATGGACGTCCTCGGCTTCACCTCCATGGTGCCCGCCGACAGGCTCGCCGGGGCCACTGCCTGCTTCGGGGAGATGAAGGAGCTGTCCGCCCTGCTCGGATTGGGTGTGTGATCTCTCTACCCACCGGTAGTCACGAGGCCTACGCTGTGCCGCCATGACGGTTGACGTACGGCTTCGCCGCGGACGCGGGGCGCTCGGGTTGAGCTTCTTCGTGCAGGGTGTCGCCTTCGCCCTGCTGGTGACGCGGATCCCGGCCATTCAGGACCGGTACGGGATATCCGACGGGCTGCTGCCCGCCTTCCTCGCCGCCGTGCCGGTCCTCGCCGGGATCTCCAGCGTCGCCACCGAGCACCTGGTGAAGCGCGTCGCGCCCGGCGTGGTGCTGCGGTGGGCGCAGCCCGTCGTCCTGCTGGCCCTGCTCGGGGTGGGGGCCGGCAGCGGGATGTGGCAGGTGGCGGTGGCCCTGGGGGTGTTCGGGCTGGCGGTGGGTGCGCTGGACGCCTCGATGAACATGCTCGGGGTGAGCCTCCAGCGGGCGTACGGGCGCAGCATCATGCTGGGCTTCCACGCCTCGTACAGCCTCGGCGGGATCCTGGGGGCGTCGGCGGCCTGGGCGGGGGCGCACTGGCACCTGTCGCTGTTCACCGGCTATCTGCCCGCGGTGGTGCTCCTGCTGCCGGCGGCACTGGCGGGGAGCCGGTACTACGCGGACGCGAAGGGCGGGGGCACGGGGCAGGAGCAGGGGTGGCCGGCGGGCGGGGGGAAGCTGCTGCTGCCGTTGTGCCTGGTGATGGCGTGCGCGTACATCGGGGATTCGACGGTGGCGAACTGGAGTGCCAAGTACCTCCAGGACGTGCTGGGGAGTTCGGAGCAGCTGGCGACGGTCCCGTACAACGTGTACATGGTGACGACGCTGGCCGGTCGGGCCGTCGGGGACCTCGGGGTGCGCCGGTTCGGGGCGGTGGCGGTGGTGCGGGCCGGGACGGTGGTGGCGGCCGGCGGGTTCGCGGTGGTGGCGGTGGCGCCGGGGGCCTGGGTGGGGATGCTGGGCTTCACGCTGCTGGGGATCGGGTTGTGCGTGATCGTGCCGCAGACCTTCGCGGCGGCCGGGCGGCTGTTCCCCGGTGCCTCCGACACGGCGGTGGCGCGGCTGAACATCTTCAACTACGTGGGTTTCCTGATCGGTTCGCCGCTGGTGGGCGGGATCGGGGACGCCTGGAACCACCGGGGCGCGATGGTGGTGCCGATGGTGCTGGTGTTGGTGACGTTGTTCTATGCCCGTTCCTTCGGCGTCGACGGGGCCCGATACGGTGTCGGGCATGAGCGGCGAGCCGGTGACCGGGCTGTTGATGTGGGACGAGGCGGTAACGGGGTATGACTTCGGACCGGGCCATCCGATGGACCCGGTGCGCCTGGCGCTAACCATGGGCCTGGTGCGTGCCTTCGGGCTGGACCGGGAGATGGAGGTGCGGGCGGCTCCGGCGGCCGGGGACTCGACGCTGCGGCTGGTCCACCGGGAGGACTACGTGGCCGCGGTGCGGGAGGTGTCGGCGGATCCCGGGGTGGCGGACGGTTCGTACGGGCTGGGGACCATGGACGATCCGGCCTTCCACGGGATCCACGAGGCGTCCGCGCTGATCGCCGGGCAGTCGGTGGCGGCGGCGGAGGCGCTCTGGCGGGGCGAGGCCGAGCACGCGGTGAACTTCGCGGGCGGGCTGCACCACGCGATGCCGGGCGGGGCGGCCGGGTTCTGCGTGTACAACGACGCGGCGGTGGCGATCGCGCGGCTGCTGGAGCTGGGCGCGGAGCGGGTCGCGTACGTGGACGTGGACGTGCACCACGGGGACGGGGTGCAGGCGGTGTTCTGGGACGACCCCCGGGTGCTGACGGTGTCGCTGCACGAGCACCCGCGGACGCTGTTCCCGCAGACGGGCTGGCCGGAGGAGACGGGCGGTCCGGCGGCGGAGGGGAGCGCGGTGAACGTGGCGCTGGCGGCGGGGACCGGGGACGAGGGGTGGCTGCGGGCCTTCCACGCGACGGTGCCTGAGCTGCTGGCGGACTTCCGGCCACAGGTGCTGGTGACGCAGCACGGGGCGGACACGCACTTCGAGGACCCGCTCGCGCACCTGGCGGTGTCGCTGGACGCGCAGCGGGCGGTGCAGGAGGCGTGTCACGCGCTGGCGCACGAGTACGCGGGCGGGCGGTGGCTGGCGCTGGGCGGCGGCGGGTACGCGGTGGTGGACGTCGTACCGCGGTCGTGGACGCACCTGGTGGGGATCGCGGCGCACCGGCCGGTGGATCCGCTGGCGATGGTGCCGCAGTCGTGGCGGGACGAGGTGTACGCGCGGACTCGGCAGGGCGGGCCGGCCCGGATGACGGACGGGCGGACTCCGGAATGGCGGGACTGGGACTCCGGCTACGACCCGGCGGACCGTACGGATCAGGCCGTTCTGGCGACGCGGAGGGCGGTGTTCCCGCTGCGCGGGATGCTGGTGTGACGCGGGGGCGGCCCTTGGCGGGGTTACGCCAACTGTGGGTCGGTTCGGTGGAATTGATGAACCGGCAGATCCGGTGCGGCAGCATCGGAGGGTGTTGAGTACCGGCGCGTTGCGTGCGCATCTGCTGGCCGCCCGGTTGGCCGGGCCCGTCGCCACGACGCGGGAGGAGAGCCTGCGCAGTTACCGGCTGTTCGCTGCGGGGGACCCTCGGGTGTTGCTGGGGTTGGTGCCGGAGCGGCGGTGGGGCGTGGGTGAGCTGCTGGGGCTGATGGCGGCCAGGTGCGGGGTCTCGGCGGACCCGGCGCACGTCAGGGGGCCGGACGTGATCGATCCGGAGCGGACGGTGGTGGCCCTGGACGCCTTCGCGGAGCGGCTGGGGGCGGCGGCGGGGGCGCGGTCGCCCGTGCTGTTCGGGACGGGGCACCCGCACCGGCTCCTGCCCTTCTACGCCTCTTTGGCGCAGGCGTTGTCGGCGGCGGGATGTGTTGTCCTCACTCCGGCGCAGGGGGTGCATGTCGACATGGCGACCCGGTTCGGCGTACGCCCGCACCGGATCGATTACGTACGGGGGGTCGCGCTGGTGCGGGAGTCCGGCGCGCGGGGCGCCGGGAGTGCCACCGGCGCACACTCCCATTCGCCGCTGCCGGTTCGGATCGCGCTGGGCGCGCTGGCGGCGGCCGGGGGGCCGCTGCCGGAACTGGTGGTGGGTGACCACGGCTGGGTCTGCGGTGCAGGTCAGCTGGGTGTCGAGGCGATCGGGCTGGGCGATACGGATGATCCGGCGCTGTTCGTCGGGGAGGCCGAGGGGCGGGTGGCGGTGACCGTTCCGCTTGATGACGGGGTGCGCTCGGACTACTACGGTCCGCTCATCCGGCGCGTGCTGGATCGCGCCGGACTGTCGGGGCGTCAGGAGTGGCCGTAGCTCCTCTTCCCCACTCGTATCACCCGCCCCTACTCTGGGGAGTGAGCGTGCGACGACGAGGAGTAACCGGAGGGGAAGCCGGTGCCCGTCATGCGCGGAAGGTCAGGTGGGTGTCATGGCTGCTGGCGAGAGGCCTCTCAGTGAGGTTCAGTTCCTGACCGTGGCGGAGGTCGCCTCGGTGATGCGAGTGTCGAAGATGACGGTGTACCGGCTGGTGCACAACCGTCATCTGCCCGCGATCCGGGTGGGCCGGTCCTTCCGGGTCCCCGAGAACGCGGTCCACGAGTACCTCCAGGAGTCCTTCGTGGGGGTGGAGTCGGCCTGAGATCCGGGCCGCATGCCGAGGCTTGGTAACTCCTGCGGAGGGCTCGGATTACAAGCTCCGAGCTTGGGCGGGTAGGCTAGGCCGACGTAGGTCGTGTGGGCCCAGACGCCCCGCACCAGTGAAGAGAAGTGAGCGAGGGTAGTCGTGGGCTCTGTTATCAAGAAGCGGCGCAAGCGGATGGCCAAGAAGAAGCACCGCAAGCTGCTCAAGCGCACCCGCGTCCAGCGCCGTAACAAGAAGTAAACGGCAGCTGTACGTGTTCTCCGCAGCCCCTCCACCATCCTGGTGGAGGGGCTGCGGTGCAGCCGGGGTACTTCTTCGAGGGAGGCGCTGAGCTCGTGGGGAAGGTCGTGCTCGTCACCGGGGCAGCCCGGCAGCTGGGGGGCCGCTTCGTGCGCCGCATCCAGCGCGACCCGGAGGTGGAACGGGTCATCGCGGTCGACGCGGTGAGCCCGCCGCACCGGCTCGGCTCGGCCGAGTTCGTGCGGACGGACATCAGACAGTCGGCCATCGCCCGGGTGCTCGCCGAGCACGCCGTGGACACGGTGGTCCATCTCGCGGTCACCGGCGGCGCCGCCGCGGGGGCGCCGGGCGGGCGCAGCACCGTCAAGGAAACGAACGTCATCGGGACCATGCAGCTGCTGGGGGCCTGCCAGAAGTCCCCGACGGTACGGCGGCTCGTGGTGAAGTCGAGCACCAGCGTGTACGGGGGCACGGCGCGGGACCCGGCCGTTTTCACGGAGACCACGCAGCCGAAGGTGCTGCCGGCGGGCGGTTTCGCGAAGGACGCCGCCGAGGTCGAGGGATACGTACGCGGCTTCGCGCGCCGTCGGCCGGACGTGGCGGTGTGCGTGCTGCGCTTCGCGAACATCCTGGGGCCGTTCGCGGACTCCGCGCTGGCGGAGTACTTCTCGATGCCGGTGATGCCGACGGTGCTGGGGTACGACCCGAGGCTGCAGTTCGTCCACGAGGACGACGTGGTGGACGTGCTGAGGCTGGCGGCGGGGGAGCCGGAGCGGGGCACGCTGAACAGCGGGACCTTCAACATCGCGGGTGACGGGGTGCTGCTGCTGTCGCAGTGCGCGCGGCGGCTGGGCCGGCCGACGGTGCCGTTCCTGCTGCCGGCGGTGACGTGGGTGGGGCAGGCGCTGCGGGCGGTGGGGGCGACGGACTTCTCGCCGGAGCAGATCCGGCTGCTGACGCACGGGCGGGTCGTGGAGACCACGCAGATGCGGGAGACGCTGGGCTTCCGGCCGATGTACACGACCGCCGAGACCTTCGCGGACTTCGCGCGGAGCCGGGGGAGCGGGCTGCTGCCGCCGGAGCGGGTGGCGCGGGCCGTGGGGCGGGTCGCGGAGCTGTTGGACGTTGCCGAGGTTGACGAGGGAGTGGAGCGATAGTGGCCGACGCCAAGGTCATCCCGTTCGGCGAGGACCGGCCGCGCCGGCGGGCCGGCGCGGCCCGTAAGGTCCGGGCGGTCCCGGACCGGCCGGAGCCGGCCGTGGAGGTCCCGGCGGAGCCGGCGGCCGCGCCGGTGCGGGGCGGTGGCGAGGGCGGCTGGGACCGGCGGATCGCGGGCGGGCTGGCGTTCCTGCGGCGGCGGATCACCGGTGAGTACGAGGTCGACGAGTTCGGCTACGACAAGGAGCTGACGGACCAGGTCCTGATGTCCTTGATGCGGCCGCTGTTCGAGAAGTACTTCCGGGTTGAGGTCAAGGGCGTCGAGAACATCCCGAAGGAGGGCGGCGCGCTGATCGTGGCGAACCACTCGGGGACGCTCCCGCTGGACGGGCTGATGCTCCAGGTGGCCGTCCACGACCACCACCCGGCGCAGCGGCACCTGCGCCTGCTGGCGGCGGACCTGGTGTTCATGCTGCCGGTGGTGAACGAGCTCGCGCGGAAGGCCGGGCACACGCTGGCGTGCGCGGAGGACGCGCAGCGGCTGCTGGAGGCCGGGGAACTGGTCGGGGTGATGCCGGAGGGCTTCAAGGGCATAGGGAAGCCGTTCGGCGACCGGTACAAGCTCCAGCGGTTCGGTCGGGGCGGGTTCGTCTCGACGGCGCTGCGGGCGGGCACGCCGATCGTGCCGTGCTCGATCGTGGGGGCGGAGGAGATCTACCCGATGATCGGCAACGCGAAGACGCTGGCGCGATTGCTGGGGCTGCCGTACTTCCCGGTGACGCCGACGTTCCCTTGGCTGGGGCCGTTGGGGGCGGTGCCGCTGCCGACGAAGTGGACGATCCAGTTCGGTGAGCCGATCCCGACGGACGGGTACGCGCCGGAGGCCGCCGAGGATCCGATGCTGATGTTCAACCTGACGGACCAGGTCCGGGAGCAGATCCAGCACGCGCTGTACAAGCTGCTGGTGCAGCGGCGGTCCGTCTTCTTCTGACCCCTGACCCCGGACCCCGTGCCGGAGCGCCCGGCGGGCTGGACGACCAGCCCGCCGGGCGCTCCGCGTTGTTACTCGGCGTCCTCCGCCTGGATGCCCAGGCCCGGGAGGAGGCCCGGGAGGAGGGGCGGGAGGGTGATGTCCGGCTGGGGTTGTGCCGGGGGTGCCGAGGGGGGCGCGGACTGGCCGTGCGCCGGCGGGTTGAGCAGGTTGCCCGTGCCGCCCAGGAGGCCGCTGCCGGGGGCCGGTGCGTGGCTCCCGGAGGGGCTGGGGGCGGCCGGGGTCTGCGCCGCCGCCGGGGCGTCCGGTGCCGGTGCGGGCTGCTGCTTGCCCGTCGCGGGAGTGCTCGGCTTGGCGGGGGTGCCGCCGGGGCCGCCGCGCTGCTGCTCCGGGCGCTTGGGCAGCAGGCCCTGGAGCGGGGCCACCTCATCGTCTATGGCCTGGAAGACCGAGGTCACCTGGTCGCCCACGTCCGTCAGCTGCGGCGGCAGGTTGGACCGGAGCCGGCCCCACGCGTCGCGGTGGGAGTTGGAGAACGAGGACAGCGTCTGGATCGGGCCGAGCGAGCCGTCCCGCTTGTAGGCCGCCTGGAGGAGCCGGTGGCCCTCCGCCGCGTCGTGCTGCATGCCTGCCAGCGCCCGCCGGATCTCGCCCAGGACCTCGTGGTCCAGGGGTCCGGAACGGCCGCGTTCCATCAGCCGACGCGCTTCCGACAGGCGGTTCGAGGCCCGGTCGAGGTAGACCTCGCCCCGGTCCGCGCCCTCGTCGGCCATGCCCAGCTTCAGGTCCTCCATGCCCAGCTTGACCGGGTAGAGGGGATCACCGGGCAGGGCGTCGGTGCTGGCAGCGGCCACTCCGCTGAAGGCCCCTGCGGCCACACCCACGGTGAGGCCCCCCGCTGCGATGCCCTTGGACCAGCGGGAGCGGGGCCGCAATTTCCGGAGCGAGGTCGCCCGGTGGGCGCCGCGGCCGGTCCGCTGCTCGGGCACCAGAGGGTCCGCGGCGGCACCGCCCCCGGCCCTCTCCTCCATCACCATGGCCTCCATGGCGGCGACGAGCTGTGCTCGTTGCACCACTTTGACCTCGGGGTCCAGCACCGGGCGCGGCATTTCGCCGAGCACGCTCGCCAGGGCCAACAACCGGTCGTGGTCGGCGGATTCGGCAGGTGCCTCGGACTGCTCGGCCGCCGGGTCCGGTTCCGAAAGAGCGGACGGGGTCCGATCCTCCAGGGCCTGGGCGAAGGCGTTCGCCCGCCGGTGCGGAGTCACGTTCGCGATCACTGGCGGCACCTCCTCTCGTCATGACGATCGACTCCCCCAGGTGTCCGGAAGGTTGCCTTCCTTGAGCACATCCACACTTTCGGGTGAGCGGCTTCGGGCAGGGCTTGTCCACAGGGAGCCTGCATCCCGCACAACGAGCGGCGCGGCACTTGGGTTACGGACGAAGGATGATCGGACCACAGCGTCATCGAGGGGTCACCGGGTGTGAGGTCGTGTAGTCGTATGCGGGAGCGGGTCAGCGGGCATCGTCCGGCAGCAGGCGGGCCAGGGTGCGGACCGCCCGGTACTGGAGCGTCTTGATGGCCCCTTCGTTCTTGCCCATCACCCGGGCGGTCTCGGCGACCGAGAGGCCCTGGAGGAAGCGCAAGGTGACGCACTCCTGCTGCTGGGGGTTCAGTTTCCGTACGGCTTCGAGCAGGGCCGCGTTGGAGAGGGACTCCAGGACGGAGTCCTCGGGGCTGCGCTCCACCTCGTTGGCGTCGAGCATCTCGCCGGTGGTGACCTCCAGGCGGAAGCGGCTGGACTTGAAGTGGTCCGCCACCAGGTTCCGCGCGATGGTCACCAGCCAGGCGCCGAAGTCGCGGCCCTGCCAGGTGAAGGTGGAGATGCGGCGCAGCGCGCGCAGGAAGGTCTCGCTGGTGAGATCCTCCGCGGTCGCCTTGCCGCCGACGCGGTAGTAGATGTAGCGGTACACCGTGTCGCTGTACTGGTCGTAGAGGCGGCCGAAGGCCTCGGCCTCGCCGGCCTGGGCGCGTTCGACCAGGTCCATCATGCGGGCCTGGTCGCTGTCCGCCGTGGGGCGGCGGGCGGTGGGCGTGCTGGTGCCGCCGGCGGCGGAGCCCGCGCGACCGCGTCTGCCCACGGTCGCCCCGCCGTCCGTCAGGGCGTAGCAGGGGCCGGCCGGGCCGAGGCCGGCAGGGACCGCGGCGGCGAAGGCGGGGACGGCGTACGCGGTGGGGACGAAGCCGCGCAGGTGGTCGAGGACCGTCGCGCGCAGCGTAGCCAGGCCCGAGGCGTCAACCCCGACAGGTGGGTACACGGGACTCCCAGAGGCAGAGCTTCCATCACGTGCAGTGCGGGACCGTTCACCCGTCGTGGGGACGGATGGGCGGTGGCATGCGTTTGAGGAGAATAACGCTTCGTACAGGCAGCGCTACACCCAGTTGCCTAAATCACCGGTTCCGACACTTCTGTTGCGTGTCCAGGGCATATTCAGGCCCGGTTGGTGATCGATTCCTGATCGCTTGGATGCGCGGAATGGACGCTTCCACGGTGGCTCGCGACCGAGTCGGGCAGGCCGGAGTGCCGCGCCGACGGCGCGGGTAGAGGGGAGCGAATGCCTGCCGGGCGGCCCGTGGGCGGGCGGGGGCCCGGCGTTGCTACTTGCGGCGCCGGTGCAGGGCGATGGCGGCGGCCGCGCCGCCCGCGATCGCGCCGACTCCGGCGGCGGCGGGGACGCCGACCTTCACGGCCTTGCGGCCGGTCCGATAGTCGCGCAGCCGCCAGTCGTTGGCCCGGGCATGCTTGCGCAGTTTTGTGTCGGGATTGATCGCGTACGGATGTCCGACCAGGGACAGCATCGGGATGTCGTTGTGCGAATCGCTGTACGCGGCGCAGCGTTCGAGGTCGAGGTCCTCGGCGGCGGCCAGCGCGCGCACCGCCTCCGCCTTCGCGGGGCCGTGCAGCGGCTCGCCGACCAGGCGCCCGGTGTAGACGCCGTCCACGGACTCGGCGACGGTGCCCAGGGCACCGGTCAGGCCGAGGCGGCGGGCGATGATCGTGGCGGTCTCGACGGGGGCCGCGGTGACCAGCCACACCTTCTGGCCGGCGTCGAGGTGTGCCTGCGCCAGGGCGCGGGTGCCCGGCCAGATCCGCTCCGCCATGTACTCGTCGTAGATCTCCTCGCCGATGGCCATCAGTTCGGAGACCTTGTGGCCCTTGACGATGGACAGGGCGCTGTCGCGCGCGTCCTGCATGTGCTCGGGGTCCTCGACCCCGGCGAGCCGGAACCAGGCCTGCTGCCAGGCGAAGCGGGCCAGTTCGCGGCGGCGGAAGAACTCGCGCTTGTAGAGGCCGCGGCCGAAGTGGAAGATCGCGGCGCCCTGCATGACGGTGTTGTCGAGGTCGAAGAAGGCGGCGGCGAGGTCGTCGCCGTGGACCGGGAACTCCGGCTCGGCGGCTTCGGCCTCCGCGGTCCCGGCTTCGGTGCCGAGGGCGTCCCCGGGTGCGGGCGCAGGCACGGTTTCCGGTGCGCCGGCCGCCTCGGGGGCGTGTGGGGCACCGGCCTGTGCGGTCTTGCGGGCGGCTTCGGCCGAGGCCTCGCCTGCCAGCACGCTCCGCGCCGTCGCGGAGCGCCTACGGGGGGTGAGCCATCCCAGAGCGGCCATGACGCGAGCATAGCCATTGTGTTCGGGAGTTCCCGAACCGCCGGGAAACGGAGCGGTTAACTCTTCGGGCACCCCGGTCCGGCGCGGGACAATGACGTCATGAGTCCTTTGCTGCGCCGTAAGGAGAAGAAGCGTCCCGGAGAGCGGATGGTGACGCTCATCGGGAAGCCGGGGTGCCATCTCTGCGATGACGCCCAGGAAGTGATCGAGAAAGTCTGCGCCGAGACGGGTGCACAGTGGGAGAAGAAGGACATCTCGCAGGACGAGGAGCTCTACCGGCTGCACTGGGAGCAGATCCCGGTGGTGCTGGTGGACGGTGAACAGCACACCTTCTGGAGGGTGAACCCTGACCGGCTGCGGCGGGCATTGGGAGCCTGACCGTTTCGCCCGTTACCATCATGGGCGATTTATGGGGACTCGGGGGCGTATCGATGAGGAGTGTGTACCGTTTTGCCCCCCTCGGGATTTGAACGGGTTCGGCCCGTTCCCGGCCCGGGCCCCATCTGCCCAGCCCGCGTGACCCCGGTCACTTTGCTCGGACAAAGCGGACACAATCTTTGTGCACGCGTTCACAAAGACATAGCCTGCATTCGACGGGGCGGTCCTGGGACAAGAGGCCGCCTGCAGCCCCGCTCATCCCGCAGGAGCATCGTGGCAACTGGCCGAACTCACCGACCGGCGACCCGCAGCCGAGGTATTCCCGAGGCCACTGTCGCCCGGCTTCCGCTGTACTTGCGCGCACTCACCGCGCTCTCCGAGCGATCGGTGCCCACGGTGTCCTCCGAGGAGCTCGCGGCCGCCGCCGGAGTCAACTCCGCGAAGCTGCGCAAGGACTTCTCGTACCTCGGTTCCTACGGCACGCGCGGCGTCGGCTACGACGTCGAGTACCTCGTCTACCAGATCTCGCGCGAACTCGGCCTGACCCAGGACTGGCCGGTCGTCATCGTCGGCATCGGCAACCTCGGCGCCGCCCTGGCCAACTACGGCGGTTTCGCGTCGCGCGGGTTCCGCGTGGCCGCGCTGATCGACGCCGACCCGGCCATGGCCGGCAAGCCGGTGGCCGGCATGCCCGTGCAGCACACCGATGATCTGGAGAAGATCATCGAGGAGAACGGCGTCTCGATCGGCGTCATCGCCACGCCCGCGGGCGCGGCCCAGCAGGTCAGCGAGCGGCTGATCGCCGCCGGCGTGACCTCCATCCTGAACTTCGCGCCGACCGTGCTGTCCGTGCCCGAGGGCGTGGACGTGCGCAAGGTCGACCTGTCCATCGAGCTCCAGATCCTGGCGTTCCACGAGCAGCGCAAGGCCGGCGAGGGCGCCGGCGGCGCGGACGCGGACGCCGACGCCGAGACCGGGCCGGGCGGGGACGCCGCCGCGGGCGCCGCGCCCGTCGCCGCCGTCGAGCCGCCGGCCGGGCGGGCCGCCGCGGCCGCGCGCAAGGGCGGCCCCGAGGGTGACGTGCCGGCGGTGATGCCGGCATGAGTCTGCTCGTCGTAGGCCTGAGCCACCGCAGCGCGCCGGTGAGCGTGCTGGAGCGGGCCTCGCTGTCCGCCGACGCCAAGGTCAAGCTGCTGCACGACACCCTGGCCGCCGAGCCGGCGGCCGAGGCGACCGTGCTGGCCACGTGCAACCGGATCGAGCTCTACGCCGACGTGGAGAAGTTCCACGCCGGTGTCGCCGAGCTGTCCACGCTGCTGGCCCAGCACAGCGGGGTCGCGCTGGAGGAGCTCACCCCCTACCTGTACGTGCACTACGAGGACCGGGCGGTGCACCACCTGTTCTCGGTGGCGTGCGGGCTGGACTCGATGGTCGTGGGCGAGGGGCAGATCCTCGGCCAGATCAAGGACGCGCTGGCGCTGGGGCAGGAGCTCCACACGGCGGGCCGGCTGATCAACGACCTCTTCCAGCAGGCGCTGCGCGTCGGCAAGCGGGCGCACTCGGAGACCGGGATCGACCGGGCCGGGCAGTCGCTGGTGACCTTCGGGCTGGAGCAGCTCGCGGTGCACCTGCCGGTGGGGGAGTGGGCCGCCGGGAAGCGCGCGCTGGTGATCGGTGCCGGGTCGATGTCCTCGCTGGCGGCGGCGACGCTGGCGCGGGTGGGTGTCGCCGAGGTGGTCGTGGCGAACCGGACCGCGGAGCGGGCGGAGCGTCTTGCGGAGATTTTGGTTGCCTCGGGCACTGGTGTTGCGGCGCGGGCCGTGCCGATGTCGGCCGTGGCCGGTGAGCTGGCGCGGGTCGACGTGGTCGTGTCCTGTACCGGGGCCACCGGGCTGGTGCTGACCGGGGACGACGTCGCGGCGGCGGTGGCGGGCCCTGCGGGCCCGGACGCGGCCGGGGCCGCGCCCCAGGCCTCCGGGCCGGGGGAGGGCCTCGCCCCGGCTGGTGCCGAGGCCGCGGCCCCGACTCCCGGGACGCCGCCGGCCGGGGTGGTCGACGCCGAGATCGTGGCGCGGCTCGCCGCGGTCGCGCGGGGTGGGCGGCGGATCGCCGACGCCGGGGCCGCCCGGACCATCACGGCGCCTGCCGCCGTCGCGGCCGACGGGTGTCCCGTCGGGCCGGACGCGTCGGCCGGTGACGAGCAGTTCGCGCCGACGGGCGACGGCCGGTCCGCGCTCGCCGGGGTCGACGCCGGGTCGCTCGAACTGCACGGGGCCTGGGCCGATCAGGGTGAGGCCGCCGCGCAGCGGCAGCCGAGGCGGGCGGCGCGGAGCCTGGCCGACGGGGCCGTTCCCGTACGGCTGGCGCTGCTGGACCTGGCCATGCCCCGGGACATCGACGCCGCCGTGCACCGCATCCCGGGCGTGCGGCTCGTCGACATCGAGAGCCTCGCCGAGGCCTCCGCCGACGCGCCCATGGCTGCCGACGTCGACGCCGTGCGCGGGATAGTGGCCGGGGAAGTGGCCGCCTTCGGTGCCGCGCAGCGGGCCGCGCACATCACGCCCACCGTCGTCGCCCTGCGGGCGATGGCCGCCGAGGTCGTCGCCATGGAGGTGGCACGGCTCGACGGGCGGGTACCCGATCTCGACGAGCGGCAGCGCGCGGAGGTCACCCAGACCGTGCGCCGCGTCGTCGACAAGCTCCTCCACGCGCCGACCGTGCGCGTCAAGCAGCTCGCGAGCGAGCCCGGCGGCGCCGGGTACGCGGAGGCGCTGCGCGAACTCTTCGACCTCGACCCTCAGACGGTGGCTTCCGTCAGCCGGGCGGACGCGGCCGATCCGATGAACGACGACCCAGGACGGGCATCATGAACACACGTCCCGACCAGCCCCTCAGGCTCGGCACGCGGCGCAGCAAGCTGGCCATGTCCCAGTCCGGGCACGTCGCCGAGGCGGTCCGGGCGATCACCGGCCGGCCCGTCGAGCTCGTGGAGATCACGACCTACGGTGACGTGTCCCGCGAGAACCTCGCGCAGATCGGCGGCACCGGCGTGTTCGTCACGGCGCTGCGCGACGCGCTCGTGCGCGGCGAGGTCGACTTCGCCGTGCACTCGCTGAAGGACCTGCCGACGGCGCAGCCCGACGAGCTGGTCATCGCGGCCATGCCGGAGCGCGAGGACCCGCGCGACGCGCTGGTGGCCCGCGACGGCCTGACCTTCGAGCAGCTGCCCGACGGGGCCCGCGTGGGTACCGGTTCGCCGCGCCGCATGGCGCAGCTGAACGCGTACGCCCGCAGCCTGGGCAAGTCCATCGAGACCGTCGCGATCCGCGGCAACGTCGACACCCGGATCGGCTTCGTGCGCGCCGGCGAGCTCGACGCGGTCGTGCTGGCCGCGGCCGGCCTGAACCGGATCGGCCGCGCCGACGAGGCGACCGACCTGCTGTCGGTCGACAACGTCCTGCCCGCCCCCGGCCAGGGTGCCCTGGCCGTGGAGTGCCTCGCCTCCGACGCGGACCTCATCTCCGCGCTCGGCCGGCTCGACGACCCGCACACGCGGGCCGCCGTGACCGCGGAGCGTGCGCTCCTCGCCGCCCTGGAGGCCGGGTGCAGCGCACCCGTGGGCGCGCTCGCCGACCTTCTGGCCGACGGGCAGATTGTCAATGAAATGCGCCTGCGTGGTGTCGTCGGGACCCTCGACGGTTCGACGCTGGTGCAGCTGTCCACCACCGGTCCCGTGCCCCAGTCGTACGACGAGGCCATGGCGCTCGGCCGCGAACTCGCGGACGAGATGCTGGCCAAGGGCGCGGCCGGTCTGATGGGGGAGCGATCCCTTTGAACCCCTCAAGCCCCACCACCTCCCCCTTCGCGGGCGTAGCCGCCCCCGGGCTCGTCACCTTCCTCGGTGCGGGTCCGGGCGACCCGGGTCTGCTGACGCTGCGCGCCGTGGAGGCGCTCGCCGCCGCGGACGTACTGATCGCGGAGCCCGAGGTGCTAGAGGTCGTACGGACCCATGCGCGCGCGGGTGTCGACACGCCGCAGCTGACGATCGCTGACGAAGTGTCAGCCGCCGCCGGTGTCCCGGCGATCCGTACTCCGTCGACCGCCGCGGACGTTGCCAATCTTGTCATGGAGGCCGCGCGCTCCGGCAGGCGGGTCGTCCGTGCGGTGACGGGCGACCCCGGGCTGGAGGGGAACGCGGCCGAGGAGATGCTCGCCTGCGCCCACCAGGGGATCCCCTTCGAGGTGGTGCCCGGTGTGGCGACCGCCGTCGGCGTGCCCGCGTACGCGGGTGTGCCGCTGCGCGGCGAGCAGGGCGCGGACGTGCGCTTCGTGGACGCCCGGCACGCCTCGGCGCGCTGCTGGAGCGAGGTCGGCGCGAGCGACTGCGGTGTCGTGGTCTCGGCGACGCTGGAGACGGTCGCGAGCGCGGCCGCCGAGCTGGTGTCGGCGGGCCGCAAGCCGGAGACCCCGCTGACGGTGACCGTGGGCGGTACGACGACCCGGCAGCGGACCTGGAGCGCGACCCTGGGCACGATCGCCCAGGTGTTCAAGCAGGGCAAGGTGCTCCCCTCCCCCGAGGGCTCGCGGCCGGTCATAGCCGTGGTCGGTGAGCAGGGTGCCGCGGCGCGGCGCGAGGAGCTGGCCTGGTTCGAGTCGAAGCCGCTGTTCGGCTGGCGGGTCCTCGTACCGCGTACGAAGGAGCAGGCCGCTTCGCTCTCCGACCAGCTGCGTTCGTACGGCGCGGTGCCGCACGAGGTGCCGACCATCGCCGTGGAGCCGCCGCGCACCCCGCAGCAGATGGAGCGGGCGGTGAAGGGCCTGGTGACGGGCCGCTACGAGTGGATCGCCTTCACGTCGGTGAACGCCGTCAAGGCGGTGCGGGAGAAGTTCGAGGAGTACGGGCTCGACGCGCGTGCCTTCGCGGGCATCAAGGTCGCCGCGGTGGGCGAGCAGACCGCGGCCGCGCTGGTGGAGTTCGGCGTGAAGCCGGACCTGGTGCCGAGCGGTGAGCAGTCGGCGGCGGGGCTGCTGGAGGACTGGCCGCCGTACGACCCGGTCTTCGACCCGATCGACCGCGTCTTCCTGCCGCGCGCCGACATCGCCACGGAGACGCTGGTGGCCGGGCTGATAGAGCTGGGCTGGGAGGTCGACGACGTCACGGCCTACCGGACCGTGCGGGCGTCGCCGCCGCCGGCGGACACCCGTGAGGCGATCAAGGGCGGCGGTTTCGACGCCGTTCTCTTCACGTCGTCGAGCACCGTGCGCAACCTGGTCGGCATCGCCGGCAAGCCGCACAACGTGACCGTGATCGCCTGTATCGGGCCGGCGACGGCCAAGACGGCGGAGGAGCACGGGCTGCGCGTGGACGTGCTGTCGCCGGAGCCGAGCGTGGGCAAGCTGGCGGAGGCGCTGGCGGCGTACGGGGAGGCGCGCCGTGAGGCGGCCAAGGCGGCCGGCGAGACGGTGGCCCGCCCGAGCGAGCGCCGTCCGGGCGCGCGTCGGCGTCGCGCGACGTGAGGTTAGTGGTCGGAGGGGCCCGGGTGCGGTGTACGCCCCGGGCCCCTTCGGCGTTCCCCGGGGCCGGTGACCATGCGGGGCTGAGTAGCGGGTTGAGTAGCCGCGCGGATGCCCGGGGGGCCCGGCGCGCGGTTCAGTGGGGGCATGAACGAGAACCTCGCCGCCGCCCACGCCGCCCACGCCGCCGAAGACGCCACCGACCGGCGGGCCTTCGTGGCGCCGCTGCTCTCCACGCTGCTGACGGTGCCCATGGGCCTGCTGTCCCTGTTCTCCGCGGGGCTGTCGCCGATGGCCTGCGACTCCTGCAACGAGGAGGCCTCCGACGTCTTCGAAGCCAGCTTCGACGTCGCCTGGCCGGTGTTCCTGGGCGGGCTGGTGGTGGTGCTGATCACCCTCCTGGCGTCCTGGCTGCTGCCGTGGCAGCGCCGCAACTCCGCCCGGCGCGTGGTGCTCGCGCTGGTCGCACCGGGCTTGGTCCTGTTCAACGCGGCCGTCTTCTACGGGCTGGTGGACTGGCCGGCGTAGGCCCTGCGCGGGCGGGCCGGGGGCGGGCTCTACGCTGGGTGGTGACTGCTGTCGATGCTCGAAGAGGCGACTAGAAGATGAGCGCGTACGGTTCTTTCCCCGGTTCGCGGCCCCGTCGGCTGCGCACCACCCCGGCGATGCGGCGGATGGTCGCGGAGTACCGGCTGCACCCCTCGGACCTGATCCTGCCGGCGTTCGTCCGGGAGGGCATCAGCGATCCGCTCCCGATCTCGGCGATGCCGGGCGTGGTGCAGCACTCCCGGGACACGCTGCGGAAGGCCGCCGTGGAGGCGGTCGAGGCGGGGGTCGCGGGGATCATGCTCTTCGGTGTTCCGGCGGACGAGAACAAGGACGCGCTGGGCACGGCGGGCACGGAGCCGGACGGCATCCTCCAGGTCGCGATCCGCGACGTGAAGGCGGAGGTCGGCGACGACCTGGTGATCATGTCGGACCTGTGCCTGGACGAGTACACCGACCACGGCCACTGCGGGGTCCTCGACGAGCACGGCCGCGTCGACAACGACGCGACGCTGGAGCGGTACGCGGAGATGGCGCAGGTCCAGGCCGACGCGGGCGTCCACGTGGTGGGTCCGAGCGGGATGATGGACGGCCAGGTCGGCGTGATCCGCGACGCGCTGGACGAGACGGGCCACGAGGACGTCGCGGTCCTCGCCTACACGGCGAAGTACTCCTCCGCCTTCTACGGTCCCTTCCGTGAGGCCGTCGCCTCCTCCCTCCAGGGCGACCGCAAGACGTACCAGCAGGACCCGGCGAACGCCCGCGAGTCGCTGCGGGAGCTGGCGCTGGACCTGGAGGAGGGTGCCGACATGGTCATGGTGAAGCCGGCCGGCCCCTACCTGGACATCCTGCACCGGGTCGCGGAGGCCGTGGACGTGCCGGTGGCGGCGTACCAGATCAGCGGTGAGTACGCGATGGTCGAGGCGGCCGCGGAGAAGGGCTGGATCGAGCGCGACCGGGCGATCATGGAGACGCTGCTCGGCATCAAGCGGGCGGGCGCGGACACGATCCTGACGTACTGGGCGACCGAGGTCGCGGGCTGGCTGCGCGCCGAGCGCTGAGCCGCAGCGGGTGGGGGGGGGGGGGGGGGGGGGGGGGAGACCCCCCCCCCCCCCCCCCCAAACCCCCCCCCCCCCGCCCCCCTCCCCCCCCCCCCCCCCGTTCCCCCCCCTTCGCGGCCGGGTTCTCCCCCGC
>NZ_JBVJWV010000005.1:160603-336666 GCF_055602105.1 Streptomyces sp. NPDC037421 | reverse complement strand
GGGTGGAGAAGCTGTTTGGCACAAGGCGGGGGGGAAGGAAAATGCCCGGGCGGGGCGGGTGGAGGGGGGTAGTGGGTTGGTGGCGCGCGGGGGGGGGGGCCGGGGGGGGGGGGGGGGGGGGCCGGGCGGCCCCCCACCCCCCATTTCGTTCTAGAAGAATGTTCCAGTCCTGTCCGGTGTCCTAGGCTGGCGGGATGGTGAAGCAACAGCGTGGCGCGGCCACGGTCGACCAGCTCCTGACCGCCGCCCTGCGCGTGTACGCCGAGTCCGGCCAGCAGGGTTTCACCGTGCAGTCCGTGACGGCGGCCAGCGGGGTCAGCCTCGGCAGCCTCTACCACCACTTCGGCAGCTTCGACGGGCTGGCCGCCGCCCTGTACATCCGCTGCATGGGCGAGCTGTTCGACGCGATGACGGCCGCCGTGCTGCGCTGTCGCACGGCCCGGACCGGCGTACGGGCCCTGGTGCGGGCCTATTTGGAGTTCACCCGGGAGCACCGGGACGCCGCGCTCTTCCTGCACGCCTCCGCCTACTCCGGCTACCTCGCGGGGCATGCGGCGGAGATCCAGGCGGCCAAGGAGGCGAAGCTCGGGCCGATGGCGGCGTGGGTGGGGGCCCGGATGGCGAAGGGCGAGATCCGGCCGATTCCGGGTCCGGTGGTCGAGGTGATGGTGATGGGCCCGCCGTGCGAGGCGGCCAAGCGGTGGCTGGCCAGTACGTACGAGATGGACCTCGACCAGGCCGTGAAGTACCTGCCGGATGTCATCTGGCGCTCCCTGGAGCCGTGACCGGGCTGGCGGGATCCGGCCGGGACCCCGGCTTGTTCTAGAAGATCTTTCTAGAAAAAACTTCCATATCCAGGGTCCGGAGCGTCAGACTCGGTGTCATGGCGCGCGGTCGCCGCGCCATGAGGCCGCCGCCCCTCCGGGTCCCACAGGGGAGGGCCCGGGGAGGCTGGTGGCCGAGGGGGTGCGGGTGCGGTGGGGCGGGAGCACCCTGGAGGGGTAGACCGACTGTGGAGGTGATCCGCCATGGCCACGCTCGCCGGGTGGCACGTGGAGCTGGAGTTCACCGAGGACGGCCACCGCACCAATGCGGCGGCCCTGCTCAGGCTCGGTGACGGCTGCGAGATGAGGGCGCGGGGCTACGCCATGCGCCACCCTTCCGACCCGGAGCAGCTGCGGGTCGGCGAGGAGATCGCGGGCTCGCGGGCTCTCATGGACCTCGCGTCCCAGCTGCTCCGGAAGGCGCACACGGAGATCGACGAGGCCACGGGCAAACACTCGTACCCGCTGACCCACTGACCGGCCCGCCGGCGCCCGCCCCTCCGCCCTAGCGGGTACGGACCCGGAAGAGGGTCACCGCGAGGGTGAGCGCCAGGGCGGTGATCCCCGCGCACCAGGCGAGGGCCGTCCAGGGGGTGCTGCCGGCGGGCTGGTCCAGCAGCAGGGCCCGCAGCGATTCGATGACCGGGGTCAGCGGCTGGTGCCCGGCGAAGCCGTGCAGCCAGGACGGCATGGTCTCGATCGGGACGAAGGCGCTGGAGGGGTAGGGCAGGAACATCATCAGGAAGGTGAACCCGCCCGCCGCCTCCGGGGTCTTGGCCAGCAGCCCCAGCGCCGCCGCGAGCCAGGAGATCGCCGTGATGTACGCGACGAGCAGCCCGGCGGCGGCCAGCAGGGCGAGCGGCCCGCCGGAGGGCCGGAAGCCGATGGCGAGGGCGACCAGCAGCACCAGCGTGGTGGAGAGCAGGTTCCGTACGACCGAGGCGGCGACGTGCCCGGCCAGGATGGGCACGCCCCCGACGTCGAGGGAGCGGAGGCGGTCGACGATGCCCTTGCTCATGTCGTCGGCCACGCTCACGGCGGTGCTCGCCGCGCCGAAGCCCGCGCACAGCAGCATCGCCCCGGGGACCACGTACGTCACGTACTCGGTGCCGGTGTCGATGGCCCCGCCGAAGAAGTAGACGAAGATCAGCATCAGCATGACCGGCAGCATCAGGGCGGCGATCAGCGCGTCCGGGCTGCGCCGGCTGATGCGCAGGCTGCGCCCGGCCATGGTGAGGGCGGTGGCGGTCATCGGGCTGCTCCCGTCAGGGCGAGGAAGACGTCGTCGAGGCTGGTGCTGCGGAGGGCGAAGCGGGCGACGGCGGTGCGGTCGGGGTCGAGTTCGTCGAGCAGGGCCCGCACCTGGGCGGCGGAGCCGTCGGTGGCGAGGCCCAGCGTCAGCTCGTCGGGCGCGTGGTGGACGGCGCGGGCGGCGAGGTCCTCGTAGGCGCGGCGGCTGGTCAGGGTGAGGTCGAGGCGGTGCCCGGCGACCCGGGTCTTCAGCTCGGCCGGGGTGCCCTCGGCGGCGATCCGCCCGGCGTCGAGTACGGCGACCCGGTCCGCGAGCCGGTCGGCCTCCTCCAGGTACTGGGTGGTGAGCAGGACGGTGGTGCCGTCGGAGCGCATTTCCCTTACGACGTCCCACAGTTCGAGGCGGCTGCGCGGGTCGAGACCGGTGGTGGGCTCGTCCAGGAAGAGCACCTCGGGCCGGCCGACGAGGCTCGCGGCGAGGTCCAGGCGCCGCCGCATCCCGCCGGAATAGGTCTTGGTGAGCGAGCCGGCGACCTCGGTCAGGCCGAAGCGCTCCAGGAGCTCACCGGCGCGCTCGCGGGCGTCGCGGGCGGACAGTCCGGCGAGCCGGGCCGTCATGCGCAGGGTCTCGCTGCCGGTCTGGAGGTCGTCCAGGGCCGCGAACTGCCCGGTCAGCGCGATGCGTGCGCGTACGAGGGCCCGTGCGCCGGTGATGTCGTGCCCGGCGACGCGCGCGGTCCCGGAGTCGGGCTCGGTGAGGGTGGCGAGGATGCGGACGGTGGTGGTCTTGCCGGCGCCGTTGGGGCCGAGCAGGGCGAGGACGGAGCCTCGCGGGACGGCCAGATCGAGGCCGTCGAGGACGCGGGTGCCGCCGTAGGACTTGGTCAGGGCGCGGGCGTACAGGGCGTGGTCGTTCACGGGTCATCCCTTCTGCGTATGGGTTACGCGCTTCTGTGTAAGTAATACACAGAACTAGGATGTGGGTCAACGAGCGAAGAGGGGAGGGGCGGCGATGGAGAAGGACCCGGCGGACGAAACCGGCCTCCCGCTGAGCCTGCAAATGGCCTGGGGCCTGCGCGAACGCCCCGGCAAGGGCCCGCGCCCCAGCCTCACCCTGCCGAAGATCGTCGACGCGGCCGTCGGCCTGGCCGCGGGCGAGGGCATGGACGCCGTCTCCATGGGTCGCGTGGCCAAGGAGCTGGGCGTTTCCACCATGTCCCTGTACCGCTACGTCACGGCGAAGGAAGAGCTGTACATCCTGATGTCCGAGGCGGGCGTCGGCACCCCGCCGCCGCTGCCGCCCGAGGCGGAGGGGTGGGGCTGGCGGGAGCTGCTGACCGACTGGGCCTACGCCCAGCGCACCCTGCTGATGACGAAGCCCTGGATCCTGCGCATCCCGCTCACCGCCCCGCCCGCCTCACCGAACCAGCTGGCCTGGATGGAACGCGGCCTCGACTCCATGGCCGGCACGGTCCTGGAGGAGGGCGAGAAGCTCTCGGCGATCATCCTGATCGGCGGGCTGGTGCGGAACGAGGCCACCATGGCCGCCGACATGATGGACGCGATCATCAAGGGCGGCCTCCCGCCGGACCAGGTCATGGGCCGGTACGTGAGCTCCCTGCGCCTGCTGACCGCCCCCGACACCCACCCCGCCCTGACGCGCCTGCTGGCCTCGGACGCCTTCGCCGGCTCCGGCGAACCCGACTTCCAGTTCCGCTTCGGCCTGAACCGGATCCTCGACGGCCTGGACCGCCTGATCGCGGAGCGCGAGGCCCCGCCGAGCGCGTAGCCGCCGACGGGTGCACGCTGGAAAGCAGCGGCCACGGAGGTGATCGTCATGAAGGATGCCGTCGGATGGCACGTCGACGTGCAGTTCCAGGAGGACAACGAACGCACCCGCGCAGCCGCCCTCGTCCGCCTGCCGGACGGGAGCGAGCTGCGCTCTCACGGCTATGCCAGCCGTCACCCCAGTGACGGCAATCAGCCCAGGGTGGGCGAGGAGCTCGCGGCGGCGCGCGCGCTCAACGATCTGAAGGATCAGTTGCTCACCAAGGCGCACGACGAGATCGACGGGGCGTCGGGACGCACGTCGTACCCGATCACGCGCTGACCCCGCCTGAGCGGCGCTACCGGCCGACCCAGCCGGTCAGCGCCGCCCAGCTCGCGGGGGCGAGGTCCAGGACGGGGCCGTCGGCGACCTTGGAGTCCCGGACGTGGACGGTGGCGGGGGTGGTGGCTACCTCGACGCACTGGCCGCCTTCGTCACCGCTGTAGCTGGACTTGAACCACTCCAGTGTGGTGCTCATAGCTCTCCTAGCAGGCGGTCCAACAGGCCCCGTGTCTGCTCGGTGTTGAGGGCCTGAGTTCGCAGCATCGCATACTTCCGCGCCAGGATGCTGACCTCATCCAGGTCGGAGATGAGGCGGCTGTCGCGTTGGCTCTCCGTGTAGCCAAAGTGCTGGTGGTCGGGGGTTTCCAGCAGCGTGAAGGGGCCGTTGAGACCCGCGTGGACCGGCTGCTCCAGAGGCATCACCTGGATCGAGACGTCCGGGAGTTCCGTGCAGGCGATGAGGTGAAGCAAGAGGTTCCCGTACACCTCTGTTCCGCCGATGCGGTGGCGGACCACCGGCTCCCAGATGACGAAACTCAGGGTGGGCGGCGTATTGCGGTGCAGGATTTCCCGGCGCGCCAGGCGGTCGGCGGTGAGTGCCCCGATTTCCTCCTCCCGGTAGGCAGGCACGCGGCACCTGAACACGGCCCGGGCGTACGCCTCCGTCTGGAGCAGGCCTGGTACGACCTGGTTGTCGTACCAGGACAGGGCGATCGCCGTGTACTCGCGGTCCATGTACTCCTCGGCCCACGGCGGTGTCGTGTCGAAGGCGGGCATTTCATTGGCCGCGACGGTCAGCGTGCCCGGCAGGCCCAGGTGCGAGTCCAGCAGCTCGGCGACGTTCGGCATGAGGGCGCGGCGGCCCTGTTCGATCGAGGCGATGGTTTCCTCGTCCACCCTGATCAGCGAGGCGAGCTGCTTCTGTGTCAGGCCCTTGGCGCTCCTGGCGGCGGCTACCTGCCTGCCGACCATCTTCATCGTCGTCGCATTGGCCCGCGGGCGCTTCTTTGGTGGCATGGCGATGGACTCCCCACCTCTGCACGTGGATTACCCCTCGCCGACCCGTACTCATCGCAGAGTACGGGTCGGCGCACTGTTACAAGCTAGTCACTCCGCGCCACCATCGTCCCGTGAATCTAAATACTCAACCCGGCCTGATGCGCGAGCGGTTGTTCCCCCGGGCCTTCCAAACGGTCGCCTCCGCACGGGCCTTCACCCGCGAGACCCTCACGACCTGGGACGTCCCCGACCGTCAGGCGGACATCGTGCTCTGCGTCAGCGAGCTGGCCACCAACGCCCTGCGGTACGGCGTCCCGCGCGGCCGCGCCTACCGCCTGCGGCTCCTGAACTTCGGCTGCTGCGTGCGCGTCGAGGTCCACGACAGCGGGCCCGGGCGGTCGCGGATCCTCGGGCGCCCGCCGGGGAACGGGCTGCGGATCGTCGGGGCCGTCTCCGACCTGTGGGGAGTGCTGCCCCGCTCGCCCGGCAAGGTCGTATGGGCCGAGTTCCGGTCCGGGGACTGCTAGTTTCGGCTGATCGGAAGATATGGCCGTAGGGGGATCAATGTCGCGTCCGTGGCGGTGGGTTGTGGTCGTGGCGGCCACCGGGATCGGGTTCCTGATCGCCTTCAAGGCCGGGCAGTGGGACCCCTTCGGCTGGTTCCCCGAGAAGGACTCCGACCGCGTCTCCGCCGCCGCCGGCTTCGGCGGGGCCATGGCCGCCGTCATCGCGCTGGTCGGCGGCTGGTGGGCCGGAGGCTCCGGTGGGGACGGCGGGAACTCCGTACGCCAGCGCGCCCGGGCATCCGGCACCTCCCAGATCACCCAGGACGGCGGTCGCACCGCCCCCGACCGGGTCGACCAGCAGGCCCGCGCCGACGGCGACTCCCGCATCCGGCAGCGCGGCGGCGGTGAGGCCGAGGAGCAGTCCTCGTGACGGCCGAGCAGCACGCCAGGGCGAGCGGCAACGCGCGGATCACCCAGATCGCCGGTGACCAGATCAACTACGCCCCCGGCGCCGGGCCCGCGCCCCGCGCCGGGCTCGGACTGCCCGAGGCGCCCCCCGTACTCCTCGGACGGGACGGGCCGGCCGAGGAGCTGATCGCCCTCCTCGCCGACGGCGGGCCCACGGTCGCCGTCGTCGCGGGCCTGGCCGGGGTCGGCAAGAGCGCGCTCGCCGTGGCGACCGCGCACCGGGCGGCGGAACTGGGCTGGTTCGGGGACAGGGTGTTCTTCCTGCGCCTGCGCGGCTACGCCCCCGGTGGCGGGGTCAGCGGGCCCGGCGCCGTGCGGGAGGTGCTGAGGCTCCTCGGGATCCGGGACGCGGACATGCCGGAGTCCCCGGACGGCCGGGCGGCGCTGTACCGGGGGCTGCTGGCGGAGTTCGCCCGGGCGGGGCAGCGGGTGCTGATCGTCGCCGACGACGCGGGCGAGGTGGCCCAGGTCCGGGACCTCGTACCGGCGCACCCCGTTCACCGCCTGCTCATCACCTCCCGGCACCGGCTCGTGCACCGGGACTTCGCGGCGCGGGTGGTGCCCCTGGGCGAGCTGGCACCCGGCCCGGCCGCCGAACTCCTCGCGGGGGCCGTGCTGCGCACCTGGCCGCAGGACCCCCGCCCGGCGGCGGAACCGGACGCCCTCGCGGAGGTAGCCGAACAGTGCGGGCGGCTGCCGCTGGCCCTGACTGTGGCGGGAGCGCTGCTGGCGGGCGACCCGGGACTCCCCGTAACGCAGCTGGCGGCCCAGCTGGCCGACGCCCGCACCAGGCTGGCGAAGCTGGACTCGGAGCTGGACGACGGCGTCCGGGCGGCGTTCGACCTCTCCTACGGGCGGCTCCGGGAGGACCAGGCACGCGTCTTCCGCCTGCTGACGGTGAACCCGGGCCCGGACTGCTCAACGGCGTACGCCGTACTGCTGACCCGCGAGGGCCCCGCCGACCTGCGGCCGAAGCTGGCGGCACTCGTAGGGGCCTCCCTGCTGGCGGAGGAGCCGGTCGGCTCGGGCCGCTGGCGGATGCACGACCTGGTCCGGCTGTACGCGCGGGAGAGGGGGGAGGAACGCGCGGGGCAGGACGGCCGGGACGAGGCGGTCGACACCCTGTTGGGGTGCTTGCTCACCCAGGCGGAGGTGGCGCGGCACGTCCTTGGTTTGGACGTGCCGCCGACGGCGGGGCCGCACCTGCCGTCGATGGAGGAGGTCCGGAAATGGCTCGCTGACGAACGCGCACTGCTTGTCGCCGCAGTGGGTTTCGCCATCGAGGCCGGACGGCCGGAGACAGCCGTTGAACTGGGCACGCGCTTGATGTCCTACCTCCAGATCTACCGCTACGGACAGGACGCGCTGACGGTGGCGCGCAAGGTCCTCGCGGCCACGGAGGGCAGGGGGAGTGCGCAGGACGTCGGGGGGCGGCTGTACGACCTCGGTCTCGCGCTGGTGGCGGTGGACCAGCCGGCAGAGGCGGAAGGGCCACTCACACGGGCACTGGCGGTGTTCCGTGAGAACTCCCTGCGGATGCTGGAAGGCAAGGCCCTGAACATGTTGGGCAGCATGTACGCGGCGACGGAACGGTGGGCGGAGGCGGAGCAGCTGAAGCGAGAGGCCCTCGAGATCCTCCGGGAGGAAGGGATCCGGCATGCAGAGGGCACCGTGCTGTCGGGCCTCGCCCGGATCTACGAAGAGACGGGGCGCCTGGACGACGCCATCGCGACCATGCGGCAGTCGGTCTCCCTCATGAAGGCACTGGACGACCCCCACCGGGAGGTGGCCGCGCTGAACTCCCTTGCGGACGTGCTCTGGCGGGCCGGACGGCTGGAAGAGTCCGCGGACGTACGGGAGCAGGCGGTCGACACCCACCGGGAGTTCGGCAACCGGAAGCAGGCGGCGCGGACGCTGACCGCCCTCGCGGAGTCGCTGATCGAGCTGGGGCGGTACGAGGACGCCGGGGCGCGGTACGAGGAGGCACTCGACGCCGTCGCGGAGGAGCGGGAACCGTACCGCCAGGGGATGATCCTGGGCAACCTGGGCCTGCTCCACCGCCGCGCCGGCCGCCTGGAACGGGCGAGGGGAGCGCTGGAGCGGGCCTGCGGGCTCCTCGCGGAGGCGGGGGACCGGGGCAGCGAGGCCGCCTTCGCGGGCGCGCTGGGCCTGACGCTGCACGCCCTGGACCGGCACGCGGACGCCGCCGATGCCTTCGAGCGGGCGGCGGAACTGCACGCGGGGCTCGGCGACACCGAACGGGAGGCGGTGGCCCGGGCGTCCGCCGCCGAGCTGCGGGGGCAGCCGGACCCTCCCCGCCGCCGGTGGCGGCGCAAGCGGGGCCGTCAGTCGCCCCCGCCGCCCCCGCAGGACGAGTCGCCGCCGCAGCCGTAGAAGCTTCCGCCGTCGCCCTGCGGCCGTCGCCCGCCGCCCGGACGTCCGCGGTCGGTCCAGATGCCGACGGCCACCAGCGCGAGCACGATCCCGATGACGACCACCACTCCCACGGCTTCCCCCGTTCGCTCGGCGTGCGAGGGAGAGCCCCGCACCCCGAGCAGTGTCACAGCCCCCGGTCACGGCCCCGGGGCTGCCCCCTCCGCTGGTTGGCGACGCTGCTCATCCGTGGCAGCCGGATGGCCCGACTGGTACGGTAATCCCGTACGACTCCGTACTGGGAGGTGAGCCCGGTGCCGATCTCGGCGAACGAGGCCCGGCAGCGTTTCTACCCGCTGATCCGGCAGGTCAACGAGGACCACGTGCCGATAGAGGTCACCTCCCGGGAGCACGGCGACGTGGTGATCATGTCCGCCGAGGACTTCCGGTCCTGGCAGGAGACCGTCTACCTGCTGCGCTCGCCGCGCAACGCGCAGATCCTCATGGAGTCCATCGCGGAACTGGACGCCGGCCACGGCCAGGCCAGGGAGCTGATCGGCGAGGACGGGGACGAAGCCGAGGGGTCCGCTGAGTGAAGGCCGTCTTCTCGGGGCGGGCCTGGGAGCAGTACACGTACTGGGCGACGGCCGACCCGAAGGTCCTCAAGAGGATCAACCGGCTGATCAAGGAGATCCAGCGCACGCCGTTCGAGGGTGCCGGCAAGCCGGAGCCGCTCAAGGAGAACCTGTCGGGGTGGTGGTCCCGGCGGATCACCGACGAGCACCGACTGGTGTACCGCGTGAGGGACGGGGCCGTCGAGGTCGCCCAGGCCCGCTACCACTACTGAGTTCCCGAGACGCGCGCCGCCCTGAGTGAAGGGGCGGCGCGCGTCCACAGCCTGGGGACGGACCTAGGCCGGGTCCTCCGGCATCGACGCCGTGATGACGGAGAACGCGCCGCCCTGGGGGTCGGCCAGGACCGCCATGCGGCCCGCGACCATGTCGAAGGCCGGGGCCAGGACCGTCGCGCCCGCGCGGACGGCGGCGGCCTGGACGTCGTCCACGCTGTCCACGTGGAAGTACGGCTGCCAGTGCGGCGGCACGCCCGGCGGCAGCTTGCTCATGTCCATCATCCCGCCCACCGCGCGGTCGTTGACCTTGAACTCGACGTACCCCTCGGCGCCTTCCATCTCCGAACGCGCCGTCGTCACCGGCAGGATCGAGGAGTAGAACGCGGACGCCCCCGCCAGGTCGGGCGTGGTGAGCTCGTTCCAGATCAGCGCGCCGTGCTCGTTGACGATGCCCGCCCCGTCGAACGTGCCGGGCTGCCACAGCCCGACGACGGCGCCGGCGGGGTCGGAGATCACGGCCATCCGGCCGAGGTCCATGACGTCCATCGGGCCCATCACGACCGTGCCGCCCGCGTCGGTGACGGACTTGACCGTCGAGTCGATGCTGTCCGTCGCCAGGTACGTCGTCCACACCGTCGGCGGCAGCGGGTCCGGCACCGTGCCGTCCGGGTTCATCGCCTTCATGATCCCGGCGACCGGCTTCCCCTTGAGGGTGCAGACGGAGTAGCCGCCCGTCTCCGCCGGGCCGACCTCTCCCTGCCAGCCGAAGAGGTCGCAGTAGAAGTCGAGCGCCGCCTGCTGGTCGGGGACCATCAGGTCGATCCAGCACGGGGTGCCGGGCTTGTAGGGGCCGTTCATGTCGGGCACGGATGCCTCCGTCGGTGGTGCTGGGGCTGGACGGGCCATCCCCTACCCGGCCCCGGCGGCCGGAATCGGGCCGTACGGGTGACCGGCCCTCACCGCGCCCGCGCCAGCCGGGCCGCCGCCCAGCCGAAGCCCAGGCACACCGGGGTGTACACCGCGAGGTTGAGGGCGTGGAAGGGGCTGTCCGGCGGGCTGTCGAGGAGCCCGGCGGCCCAGCCCAGGCCCGCGAGGCCGCGTACGGCCAGGCCCGCGGCCACCGCGCCCGTGACGGCCCGCGTCAGGCGCCCGCCGCGGCCGTACCCGTGCGTGAGGACCCCCGCCCCGGCGGCCAGCGTCAGCGCGGCCAGCGGCAGGACCACGGGCGGCCCGAAGGAGACCTCCGTGCCGAGCACGGCCAACGACAGGGCCCGCTCCCCGGAGGCGGGCCAGGTGGCGCCGGTGGCCCAGTACAGGTGGACGAGGCCGTCGGCCCCCAGCAGCCCCGCCACCGCGATCGCGGCCCGCCGCCGCGCCGTGCCGTGCATGCCGTCCATGTGTGTTCCCCCTCCGCCGTGCCGCGCCCTGACACACCGAAGAGGCCCGGCCCTGCGGGGACGTTCCCCGTGAGCCCCGTCACGCCACTTGCCAGCAAAATGCTGGCATTGCGACTAATCTTGTCGCATGGCCACTCTCTACGTGCGTGATCTGTCCGACGAGGCGCTCGCCGAGCTGAAGATTCGGGCCGCCCGCAACCGCCAGTCCCTCCAGGCCTACGCCCGCACCCTGCTGGAGGAAGAGGCCGCCAGCCCCTCGATCGAGGACGTCGTCACCAGGATCCGGTCGCGCGTGTCGGCGCGGCTCAGCACGGACGATGTGCTCGCGGACCTGGACGCGGGACGGCGGCGCGAATGATCGTGATCGACGCGAGCGCGGTCGTCATGCTGGTCGCCGACGCGGGACCGGTCGGCGAGGCGCTGCGTGAGCGGGCCCTGGGCGAACGCCTCGCGGCCCCGCACCTGCTCGACGTGGAAGTCGTGCACGCGCTGCTCGGCCGTCACAGGGGCGGCAGGCTCACGGACGGCCAGCTGGACGCCGCATGGGACGACTTCACGGCACTGCCGGTCCGGCGGATGGAGCACGTGCCGGTCCTGCCCCGGGTGCGCGAGCTGTACGCGAACCTCTCCGCGTATGACGCGACGTACGTCGCCCTCGCGGAAGGGCTCCAGGTCCCGCTCGTCACCTGCGACGCGAGGATCGCCCGCTCGGGCAGCCCCCACTGCAAGGTCGAGGTCTTCGGCACGGCATAGCGGACGGCCCCCGCCTCCCGGAGGGGAGACGGGGGCCGCCGGGCGGTGCGTCAGAGCTTCTCGGGGGTGCGGATGCCGAGGAGGGACATGCCCTTGGTCAGGGTGCGGGCGGTCAGGTCGCACAGGAACAGGCGGTTCTCGACCTGCTCCGGGGTGTCGGCCTTGAGGACCGGGCACTCGGCGTAGAACGTCGTGTACAGCGAGGCCAGCTGGTACAGGTACGCGGCCAGCTTGTGCGGGGCGTATTCGGCGGCGGCCTCCGCGAGCAGCGCGCCGAAGCCGTCCAGGTGCAGGCCCAGGGCTCGCTCGGAGGCCGTCAGCTCCAGCTCGGGGTGGGCGGCCGGGCGGGCCTCGCCCGCCTTGCGCAGGATCGACTGGATGCGCGCGTACGCGTACTGGAGGTACACGGACGTGTCACCGGTCAGCGAGACCATCTGGTCCAGGTCGAACTTGTAGTCGCGCGCGGCGGAGGTGGAGAGGTCCGCGTACTTCACCGCGCCGATGCCCACCTGGGCGGCGCGCTCGGCGATCTCCTCCTCCGTGAGGTCCTGGGCCTTCTCGCGGACGACCGCGGCGGCCCGCTCCACCGCCTCGTCCAGGAGGTCGACCAGCCGGACCGTCTCGCCCTCACGGGTCTTGAACGGCTTGCCGTCCTTGCCGAGGACCGTGCCGAAGGCCAGCTGCACGGCCTTGACGTCCTCGTTCAGCCAGCCGGCCCGGCGGGCCGTCTCGAAGACCATCTTGAAGTGCAGCGACTGCCGCGCGTCCACCACGTAGATCAGGCTGGTGGCCGCCAGGTCGGAGACGCGGTTGCGGATCGCGGAGAGGTCGGTGGCGGCGTAGCCGAAGCCGCCGTCGGACTTCTGGACGATCAGCGGGGTCGGGTTGCCGTCCGGGCCCTTGTACTCGTCGAAGAACACGCACAGCGCGCCGTTGGAGCGGACGGCGACGCCCGACTCCTCCAGCAGCTTGCAGGTCTCGACCAGCATGTCGTTGTAGCCGGACTCGCCGACGACGTCGGGGTCCTGGATGTCCATGTCCAGCTTGTTGAAGACGGAGTAGAAGTAGATCTTCGACTCGTCGACGAACCGCTGCCACAGCGCCAGGGTCTCCGGGTCGCCCGCCTGGAGGTCCACCACCCGGGCCCGGGCGCGCGTCTTGAACTCCTCGTCGGAGTCGAAGAGGGCGCGCGAGGCCTTGTAGAGGCGGTTGAGGTTGGACATGGCCTCCTCGCCGGAGGTCTCCTCGTCCCCGCCCTCGTGGTCGAGCTCGTGCGGGTGCTCCAGCAGGTACTGGATGAGCATGCCGAACTGGGTGCCCCAGTCGCCGATGTGGTGGCGGCGGATGACCTTCTCGCCCGTGAACTCCAGGATCTCCACCATCGCCGCGCCGATCACGGCGGACCGCAGGTGGCCGACGTGCATCTCCTTGGCCACGTTCGGCTGCGCGTAGTCGATCACCGTGGTGCCGGCGGACGCGTTCAGCGGCACGCCGAGCCGGTCGTCGGCCGCGCGGGCGGCCAGCGTCCTGATGATCGCCTCGTCGGAGACGGTGATGTTGAGGAAGCCGGGGCCGGAGACCTCGACGTCCTTGATCACACCACCCTTGTCCAGGCCGTCGAGCACGGTGGCGGCCAGCTCGCGCGGGTTGGCCTTGGCCTTCTTCGCGAGCGCCAGGATGCCGTTGGCCTGGAAGTCGGCCCGGTCGCTTCGTCGCAGCAGCGGGTCGGCGGCACCGGCCTCCGGCAGGGCGGAGGCGAGGGCGTCCGAGACGCGCTGTTCGACGGAAGAAGCGAGGGAAGGGACCGAGGCCATGAGCTGCCGTTCCTGTGAGGTGGCACGTACGCGTGCACTTGGGTGTTCCGACAAGTGCCGAGTATCCCACGCGGAGGGTGCCCGTTTCCCGGCATATAGCCGCGCGTACCAATGGGCGGAAGCAACCCCGGAGCGGCCCCTTCCGTCTGGGAGAATGGCCATAGCCAGCATTCGAGATAGAAGGACGTGTCGTGGCTCAGAGCGCGCAGAGCAGCAGCACAGAGACCGACTGGGTCTCCCGTTTCGCGGACGAGGTCATCGCCGAGGCGGAGCGCCGGGCCCCGGGCAAAGCCATTGTCGTCGCGTCCGGACTCTCCCCGTCCGGCCCGATCCACCTGGGCAACCTGCGCGAGGTCATGACCCCGCACCTGGTCGCGGACGAGATCCGCCGCCGGGGCCACGAGGTCCGCCACCTCATCTCCTGGGACGACTACGACCGCTACCGCAAGGTCCCCAAGGGCATCCCCGGTGTCACCGAGGAGTCCCACGCCCAGCACATCGGCCGGCCGCTGACCGCCGTGCCCGCGCCCGAGGGTTCCCCGTACCCGAACTGGGCCGAGCACTTCAAGGCCGCCATGGTCGACTCCCTGGCCGAGCTGGGCGTCGAGTACGACCCCATCAGCCAGACCGAGCAGTACACCTCCGGCGCCTACCGCGAGCAGGTGCTGTTCGCGATGAAGCACCGCGGCGACATCGACGCCGTCCTCGCCCAGTACCGCACCAAGCAGAAGCCGGGCGGCAAGAAGCCCCAGCAGAAGCAGGTCGACGAGGCCGAGCTGGAGGCCGCCGAGGGCTCCGGCGCGGCCGGCGAGGACGACGGCAGCGCCGAGGGCGCGGAGTACTTCCCGTACAAGCCGTACTGCGGCGCGTGCAACAAGGACTTCACCAAGGTCACCGCGTACGACGACGAGACCACCGAGCTGACCTACGTCTGCACGGAGGACGAGTTCACCGAGACCGTCAAGCTGTCGGAGTTCAACCGAGGCAAGCTGGTCTGGAAGGTCGACTGGCCGATGCGCTGGGCGTACGAGGGCGTCGTCTTCGAGCCCTCCGGCGTCGACCACTCCTCCCCGGGTTCGTCGTTCCAGGTCGGCGGTCAGGTCGTCGGCCTCTTCGGCGGCGAGCAGCCCATCGGCCCGATGTACGCCTTCGTCGGCATCTCCGGCATGGCGAAGATGTCCTCCAGCAAGGGCGGGGTCCCCACCCCGGCCGACGCGCTGAAGATCATGGAGCCGCAGCTGCTGCGCTGGCTGTACGCGCGCCGCCGCCCGAACCAGTCCTTCAAGATCGCCTTCGACCAGGAGATCCAGCGCCTGTACGACGAGTGGGACAAGCTGGAGGCCAAGGTCGCCGACGGCTCCGTGCTGCCGGCCGACGCCGCCGCGCACGCCCGCGCCGTGCGCGTCGCCTCCCACGAACTGCCCCGCACCCCACGTCCGATGCCCTACCGCACCCTCGCGTCGGTCGTCGACATCACCGCCGGGCACGACGAGCAGACCCTGCGCATCCTCTCCGACCTGGACCCGTCGCAGCCGCTGACCTCCCTCGACGAGGTACGGCCGCGCCTGGACCGCGCCGAGAACTGGATCACCACCCAGGTCCCGGCCGACCAGCGCACCCTGGTCCGCGAGGACGCCGACACCGAGCTGCTGTCCTCCCTGGACGAGGCCGGGCGCGAGTCCCTGCGGCTGCTGCTGGAGGGCCTCGACTCGCACTGGTCGCTGGACGGGCTCACCACCCTCGTCTACGGCGTCCCGAAGGTCATGGCCGGACTGGAGCCCGACGCCAAGCCGACGCCCGAGCTGAAGGTCGCCCAGCGCGAGTTCTTCGCCCTGCTGTACCGCCTGCTCGTGACCCGGGAGACCGGCCCGCGCCTGCCCACGCTGCTGCTGGCGGTCGGGGCGGAGCGGGTGCGCAAGCTGCTCGCCGCCTGATCCCGCGCGGCCGCGCACGAGGAAGGGCCCGCACCCCCAGGGGTGCGGGCCCTTCCTCGTGGTCGCGCCGACTACGCGATGTGCTCGCTCTCCAGGTCGCGCTGGTAGCGCTGCTTCAGCGCGGGCATCAGCCGCTTGAGCTCGGCCTCGCTGCGCGGGTGCGTCGCCCCGAGGCGGGCGGAGAGGTGCTTGTCCAGCTCGTCCGGCTCCGGGAACTGGGAGTACTTGTCGATGTACGCCCGGAAGACCTCGTACGCGGCCTCCGCGAACTTCTCCTCCTCGGCGTCGTCCTGCTCCGACTGCTCCAGCTCCGGCTGCTGCTCCTCCTCCGGGCCGGCCGGGGCCATGACCGGGGTCGGCTCCAGGCCCTCGACGTACTGGGGGTCGTAGTCGCCCTCGTACGTCGCCTGCGGCGCCCGCGGCCCCGCGAACCAGGCGCTGTCGTGCGCGGCCGGCATGGCCGTCGGGTCCACCGCGAAGGGAGCGGGAGCGGGCGCGGGCGCGCCGCCCTGCCGGGGCTGCGGGGCCCGCGGCTGCGGCCCCTGCGGGGCTGCTTCCGGGCCGGACCCGTCGGCCCCGGCGCCGGCCGCCAGGGCGGGAGCGGGCGCCGCCGCCTGGGCCGGCACCGGTGCGGAGGCCCCCGCGGCCCCGGGCGCCGCCGGCAGGGCCGGAGCGGTATGGACGTCCGGGCCCGTCACCGCCGCCCCTGCGGCGACGGCCGGACCATTCGCAACCGCCGGGGGCAGCAGCACCGGGTCGATGCCCGCCGCCGCCAGCCCCTCGGGGGCCGTCTGCGACAGCGGCACGCCGATCCGGGCCAGCCGCAGCGGCATCAGTGCCTCCACCGGCGCCTTGCGCCGCCACGCCCGCCCGTACCGGGCCTGGAGCCGCGCCTGGTAGATCAGCCGGTCCTGCTCCATGCCGACGGCCTGCTCGTAGGAGCGCAGCTCCCACAGCTTCATCCGGCGCCACAGCTTGAAGGTGGGCACGGGGGAGAGGAGCCAGCGGGTGATCCGCACCCCCTCCATGTGCCGGTCCGCGGTGATGTCCGCGATCCGGCCCACGGCGTGCCGAGCCGCCTCGACCGTGACCACGAACAGCACCGGGATCACCGCGTGCATGCCCACGCCCAGCGGGTCCGGCCAGGCCGCCGCGCCGTTGAACGCGATCGTCGCCGCCGTCAGCAGCCACGCCGTCTGGCGCAGCAGGGGGAACGGGATGCGGATCCACGTCAGCAGCAGGTCCAGCGCCAGCAGGACGCAGATGCCCGCGTCGATGCCGATCGGGAACACCAGCGAGAAGCTGCCGAAGCCTTTCTTCAAGGCCAGCGCGCGGACCGCGGCGTACGAACCCGCGAAACCGATGGCCGCGATGACCACGGCTCCGGCGACCACGACACCGATGAGTATCCGGTGCGTACGAGTCAGCTGCATCGCGGCCACCCGCGGTCCCCTCCCCTTGTCGAGCTACGGCAGGCACAGCGTACGGGTGACTGCGCGTCACCCGTGTCCTAGGCCCCCTCTTGTCGGAGGGATTGCCGTTACGACGACTCGGACGGCGAAGCGGAAGCCGAAGCGGAACCCGACGGAGCCGCGCCCTCACCCGTGTTGGCGGCGCCGATCGCGGCCACCGTCTCCTTGGCCGCGGTGATCGCGTCCTGGAGCAGCTTGCCCTGGTCGGGGGCGCCGGCGCCCTCGTAGGCGGCACCGTTGTAGTCGACGGTGACCACGACGTTCTGGGTGCGGACGACGACCGAGTTGTTGGAGAAGTCGACGTCCTTCTTCACGCCGTAGACCACGGAGGTGGCCTGGTCGCCGACCCCGCCGGCCTGCTCGGCCTTGACGTCGTGCGCGCCCTCGGCGGTCTTCGCCAGCTCGATCTGCTTGTTGTACTGGTCCTCCGCGCGCTTGTTGCCGCTGCCGAGGGAGGCGTGCGAGTCGTAGCGGACCAGGGAGACGGAGAGCCAGCGGTACTGCGAGCCCTTCACGCCGTCCGTCTTGAGGCCGTTCCAGGAGCAGCTGGCGCGGTTGGACAGGTCGTTCGACTTGGCCGCGGTGCCGTTCTTGTCCTTCGCCTCGGGCACGAGCGAGTCGATGCTCTTGCCGGTCAGCGCCTTGCACGGGTCGGGCAGCTTCGCGAAGGCCACCTTCTCCAGCGGGGCCGCGGACTTCGCGCTCGGCTTGGCGGACGAGGAGGAATCGGACTTCTTGCCGGAGTCCTTGGCACCCGAGGACTTGCCCGAGTCGGACGAGCAGCCGGCGACGGTGAGGATCACCGGGACGGCTGCGCAGGCGAGAACGCGGGTGAGGCGCGAGGCTGATCGGTGCATGGTTCCTTCAGACGTTGGGGTCTTCTTCGGGGCGCGTTACGGGCGCGGGACCCGAGCAACGGTAGCCCGAGCGGGCGCCGCGCTGCTGTGCGCGCCGTCACGCGGGGCGTGCGCGCCCCCTCGGGGCGGCGCCGTCACTCGTTGAAACGCTCGGCCAGGGCCTGGGCCAACTGGCGCGCCTTTTCCTGTGTTTCCGCACTTGGGGGGACCGAGCCCGGTCCGGACGGCTGGACGCTGTACTCGACGGTGACGAGGACGTTCGAGGTGCGGAACACGATCCGCACCGTCCGCGCCTGGGCGGCGGTGGCGCCGGCCGCGCTGAGCTTGTCGTCGAGGAACGCCTCGTTGCCGAGCCCCTCCAGGACGCGCGAGCCGAGCTCGGGCGGCGCGGTCGGGGAGGGCGGCGCGGTCGGCGAAGCGGAACCGGGAGCGGAGGCGGCCGGAGAGGGTGCGGTGCTGCCGCCGGGGGTGGTGGCGGGGGGCGTGCTGGGACCCGTACTCGTATTCGTACCGTTACCGGCGCTCGGTGCGGTGCCGGGTGCGTTGCCGGCTGCGGTGCTCGGGGTCGGGCTGCCGGTGGGTCCGGGGAAGGGAAGCTTCGCGTCGGTCAGCCGGCGCACGTACACCTGGCGGGCCTTGTCGTCGTCGCTCGTCGTGGCGCGGTCGTACGAGACCACGCGCTCGAAGGTGACGGACAGCAGCAGGTTCCCCTCGGGGGTCTGCGCGTTCCAGCGGCAGCCGACGTGCCGGTCCCCGTCGTACGAGGAGTCCGCGGTCCCGGCGTAGAGCCGGTCGCGCTGCTCGGTGGTGAGGGAGTCGGCGGCCGGGAGCATGGCCTTGAGCCGCTTGGGGTCGGCGGCCTTGCAGGGCTGCGGCAGGCTGCGGTACTTGCCGGGCTGCGCGGGCGCGGCGGTGCTCCCGCCGCCCTTCGGGTCGCTGGTCCCGATACCGCTGCCGTCGGTGCAGCCGGTGAGGCCGGCCGCTCCGGCCACGAGTGCGGTGAGCATCGCGACCCCCGGCAGGACTCGGCGACGACGCACCGGCATCCGGTGTACCGGCATTGGGTCCACGTCCACTGGCTCCCCTTGGCTCCCTCGGGAAAATCCGTTGCCGCGACTTGGGCACGGATGGACACAATGTCTATCGCACACGCACGTGCCGGCGCCGGTTCCCTGTCTGCTTTGGGGTGATGAGCGCGGCTTTTCGCGTATTCATGCTTTTCTGCTGATTCCGGGGGATTGTTGTCTTATGTCGTACGTAGAGGTACCCGGGGCGAAGGTCCCGATCCGGATGTGGGCGGATCCGGCGTCGGTCGAGGACAGCGCGATGCGGCAGCTCCAGAACACGGCCGGCCTGCCCTGGATCAAGGGCCTGGCCGTGATGCCGGACGTGCACTACGGCAAGGGCGCCACGGTCGGCTCGGTGATCGCGATGAAGGACGCGGTCTGTCCGGCGGCGGTCGGCGTCGACATCGGCTGCGGCATGTCGGCGGTCAGGACGTCGCTGACGGCGAACGACCTCCCGGGGGACCTGTCGAAGCTCCGCTCGCGCATCGAGCAGGCGATTCCGGTGGGTGCGGGGATGCACCGCGAGCCGGTGGACCCGGGGCGGCTGTACGGGTTCTCGGAGACGGGGTACGCGGACCTGTGGGGGCGCTTCGACTACCTCGCGGACGCGGTGAAGTTCCGTCGCGAGCGGGCGCTGCGGCAGACCGGAACGCTCGGCTCTGGGAATCACTTCATTGAGATTTCAACCGATACGTCCGGGGTGGTGTGGCTCATGCTGCACTCGGGCTCACGCGGCATCGGAAACGAGCTCGCCGCGCACCACATCGGCGTGGCGCGGGGACTGTCGCACAACCAGAACCTGGTGGACCGGGACCTCGCGGTGTTCCTCGCGGCGACCCCGGAGATGGACGCGTACCGCAGCGACCTCTTCTGGGCGCAGGAGTACGCGAAGTACAACCGCGCGGCGATGATGGGCCTGCTCAAGGAAGTCGTCCGCAAGGAGTTCCGCAAGGCGAAGGTCTCCTTCGACCAGGAGATCAGCTGCCACCACAACTACGTGGCGGAGGAGCGGTACGACGGCATGGACCTGCTGGTCACCCGGAAGGGCGCGATCCGTGCCGGCAGTGGTGAGTACGGGATCATCCCGGGCTCGATGGGCACGGGCTCGTACATCGTGAAGGGGCTCGGGAACGAGAAGGCCTTCAACTCCGCATCGCACGGCGCGGGCCGGAAGATGAGCCGGACGGCGGCGAAGAAGCGGTTCACGGCGCGCGACCTGGCGGAGCAGACGCAGGGCGTGGAGTGCCGGAAGGACTCGGGTGTCGTGGACGAGATCCCGGGTGCGTACAAGTCGATCGAGCAGGTCATCGACCAGCAGACGGACCTGGTGCAGGTCGTGGCGAAGCTCAAGGCCGTCGTCTGCGTGAAGGGCTGACGCCGGTACCGAGTACCGGACGCCGAACGCACCGTGCCGTGCCCGGAGGGATCCGGGCACGGCACACGTGTTCTGTTCGGCGAGGCCCCGGCGGGGGCTCTAGCTGATCTTCGAGAGGCCCTTGTCGAGGGCCGGGCCGACGGCGCTCGGCTCCAGCGGGGCGTTCCTGTTGAGGGGCGGAGGCGGCGTCACTCCCGGCTGGGGGACCGCCGGGCTCCAGACGACCGGACTGGGGCAGACGAGCCTGTCCGGCTCGCCCCGGTCCACGCGGCATTCGGTTTCGAAGACCGTTCCGGCGGTGGTGAGCACCTCGACGATGACGCGGTTGGAGGTCTCGGCGATGGTGACGCCACACGGGTTGGGCGGGAAGTTCGTGGAGCCGGTGGTGAGGTTGTACCAGGTGTAGGCGGGGTTGACCGGGTTCGGCGCGTTGAAGTCGTAGACACCCGCGTACACGATGCCGTTGGACAGGACGGCCTTGTACTTGACCTCTGCCTCGTCCCACGAGGTGGAGATGCCGGCGCACACCCCGGGTGCACCGGGGGCACCCGGTGCGCCAGGAGTGCCGGGCTGGCCGTCGCGGCCGTCGCGGCCGTCGCGGCCGTTCAGGCCGGGGGCTCCCGGAGGTCCGGGAGGTCCGGGCGGGCCGACCTTCCCTTCGCACTTGTCCTTGCGGGGGTCGGCCGCCGCGCCCTTGACGTCGGGTTCGTCGTAGTCGTCGTCCTTGTCCTTGTCCTTGCACTTGTCACCGGGCTGCACCGCGGCGACCGTGGCCGACGTCGGCGCGTCGGTGTCCGCCTGTGCGGGGGTGGCGAGGCCGAGCATCGCGATGGCCACCGTGGCCACCGCGCCGCCGGCGAGCCACTTGCTCTGCCGGGGCAGCGGGCCCATGCGGGACGGTGTCCTTGTCTCAGGACTCATGTGTGGTTGCTCCTCGTGGGAACCGGGGGTCTGACTTGAGGCGTTGGCGGCCTCTGTCCCGCATGGTTCGCCCGCCGGAGCCCGTACGACGCGAGGCGCGAGGTCTGATCATCAGATAGGTGTCACAAATGACGCCGATCGGCCGAGCCGCAGTCCCCGGTGCCTTTCGGCGCTCCCGACGTGCCGCGCCTGAAGTGCTTGCGCCATCGGTATTCGCCGTACGGATTCCCGCATACGGGCCCCAGCAGGCTGCGGGGCGGCAACTTCCGCTTGTGGGAGGGGGATTGACGGCGGGAGCTGGTCTAGACCAAGGTGTGCGGCATGTGGAGAACTCGTGTGCTTGTCGCCGCGCTCGCGGCGTTGTCGCTCGCCCTCGGGGCCGCCGGGTCCGCGCAGGCGGGGGTGGGACTGCCGCCCGTCGTGTCGCACGTGCCGACTCAGGAGAAGGTCGTCTTCATCACCATCGACGACGGCTGGAACCACGACCCCGAGGCCGCCCGGATCCTGTCCGGGAAGCGGGTGCCGGTGTCGATGTTCCTGCTGCCCGGGGCGACCTCGTACGACACCGCCTACTTCACCGGCCTGGTCGACCAGGGCCGGGCCACCGTCGAGAACCACACCGTCAACCACCCGGACCTGACCACCCTCGACGCCGCCGGGAAGGACGCCGAGGTGTGCGGGGCCGGGGAGCGGCTGGCCGAGACCTTCGGGAAGACGCCGAAGCTGCTGCGCCCGCCGTACGGGGCGGTCAACGACGACGTGCGGCTCGCGGCGAAGGCCTGCGGGGTGAAGGCGCTGGTCACCTGGACGCACGACTTCACCACCTGGGGCCAGACCCCGCCCACCCCGCAGCTGAAGGCCGGGGACATCGTGCTGCTGCACTTCACGCCGACGCTGGCGGCGGACCTCCAGCGGGCCCTGGACGCGGCGAAGGCCGCCGGGCTGAAGCCGGCGGCCCTGATGCCGCACCTGAAGAGCGCCGGGCTGGTCCCGTAGGGGTTACAGCTCGCGGTGGACCTTCGTGTTCGAGGCCTGGGCGCGGGGGCGGACCACCAGCAGGTCGATGTTGACGTGGCTGGGGCGCGTCACCGCCCAGGTGATCGTGTCGGCCACGTCGTCGGCGGAGAGGGGCTCCGCGACGCCCTCGTAGACCTTCTCGGCCTTGGTGGCGTCGCCGCGGAAGCGGGTCTTCGCGAACTCCTCGGTCTTGACCATGCCGGGCGCGATCTCGATGACGCGGACGGGCTGGCCGACGATCTCCAGGCGGAGGGTCTCGGCGAGGACGCGGGCGCCGTTCTTGGCGGCGACGTAGCCCGCGCCGCCCTCGTAGGTGGCGTGGCCGGCGGTGGAGGAGAGCACGACGACCGTGCCGTCGCCGGAGGCGACGAGGGCGGGCAGCAGCGCCTGGGTGAGGTTGAGGGTGCCGATGACGTTGACCTCGTACATCGTGCGCCAGTCGGCCGGGTCGCCGGTGGCGACGGGCTCGGCGCCGATGGCTCCGCCGGCGTTGTTGACGAGGACGTCGCAGCGCTCCAGGGAGGCGGCGAAGGCGTCGACGGCGGGGCGGTCCGTGACGTCGAGGGCGTGGGCGGTGGCCTCGTGGCCGGCTTCGGCGATCTCGGCGGCGAGCGCCTCGATGCGGTCCTTGCGGCGGGCGGTGAGGACGACGTGGTAGCCGGCTGCGGCGAGCTGCCGGGCGGTGGCCGCGCCGATTCCGCTGCTCGCGCCGGTGACTACGGCGGTTCGGGTGGCCGGGCGCGTGCTCATGGGCGGGGCTCCTCGTGGGATCGCGTGGCTCGTGGGGTCGCGGGGGTCGCCCGCCGGTTCGGTCGTTCGTACGGGCGAATCTCCGCCAGCATAGGCCGGGTCAGCGGCGCGGCGCGTACATGATCACGGCCATCCCGGAGAGGCAGACGAGCGCGCCGGCCACGTCCCAGCGGTCGGGCCGGTACCCGTCGGCGACCACGCCCCAGAGCAGGGACCCGGCGACGAAGACCCCGCCGTAGGCCGCGAGGACGCGGGCGAAGTCGCCCTGCGGCTGGAGCGTGGCGACGAATCCGTACAGGCCGAGGGCGATGACACCGGTGCCGATCCAGGCCCAGCCCTTGTGCTCCCGCACGCCCTGCCAGACCAGCCAGGCGCCCCCGATCTCCAGGAGGGCGGCGAGGGCGAAGAGGGCGGCGGAGCGGGAGATCAGCATGGCGCGAAGCCTACGCACGGGGGTGGGGCGGGGCCGCCGGGCGAATGGCGGACGGCTCGCCCTCATTCGTGTGATGGTCCGATCAGCGGGTGGGCGGGGTGGTTACGGTCCGCGCGAGGAGGTGGTGGCGGTGCGCCGTGGTGCCGTACGCAGTGTGGTGGTGGCGGGCTTGCTGGTGCTGTGCGGGGCCGGGCCGGCGGATGCCCGGCCGGGTTCGGACGAGGAGGCCGACGTGGCCTACCACGGACGGGTCCAGCTGGCCCACGGGCGGCTGAAGGTGTGGATGGTGCCGCAGAACGAGGGCCCGGCCGAGGTGCCGAACGCGACCGTGCGGGTGCGGCTGTCCGCGGACCTCGCCGACCGGCACGAGCTGTCCGAGGGGTGCGCGCGGGTGGGCCGGCGGGAGGTGGTGTGCGAGACGGGCGAGCTGCCGCGGCACGGGCGGGGGCGCCACATCGCGCTGCTGCTCGGGCTGCGGGAGCGGCCGGCCGAGGTCGCGGTGCGGATCGACACCCTGTGGGACGGCGGCACGGCCGACCGCAACCACGCCAACAACGAGCACGTGGTGCTGGCCCTGGACACGGGCGACCCGTACGCCTTCTGACTCCGGTCAGACGGTGGCGCCGTCGCCGAACTCGGCCAGGGCGTCGCCGACGATCCGCTCCAGGCGGGAGTGGTGGGCGCCGCGCCAGTAGACGCGCTCGCAGTCGGTGCACTGCGCGAAGACGTCGTACGAGCGCTGCGTGCCGTGCTCCAGCCGGTCGCCCACGCTGTCCTTGTCCGCTTCCCGGAGCGGGCCGTTGCAGGCGGTGCAGCGGGTCCAGGGCGCGAGCTCGGGGGCGAACCGGCCGAGGACGTCGCGCAGTTGGTCGTCCGGGTTGTCGCTGTAGACGTACGCGCCGGCGAAGATCTCGCGGCGGCGCAGCAGGCCGCGGTCGCGGGAGAGCAGGACGCGCTGCTCGGCGGCGGAGCGGGTGGCGAGGGCGGGGTCGCCGATGTCCTCGTTCTCGTAGGCCGCGTCGACGCCGAGCAGCCGCAGCCGGCGGGCGAGGGTGCCGAGGTGGACGTCGAGGAGGAAGCGCAGCGGGGCGCCCGTGACCCGTTGGGGCCGGTCGACGCCGAACACCTCGACCGACTCGCCGGCTTGGGGCACGTACGAGACGGTGACCTCCTGCCCGTCCACGAGCAGCCGGCCCACCTCGGTGAGGGGGACGCCGGCGGATTCGACGACGTGTCCGAGGCTGGAGGCGCCGTCGGTGGCGGTCGGTACGCGGTCGACGCGCCGGCTGGGCGGGGCGAAGAGGCGCAGTTCGGGGGCGAGGGTGAGGTGGATGCCGGGACCGTTCACGGTCCCAGCATGCCATTGGGGGCCGTTGCGGTGCGGCCGAATTACGGGGACGGTCAGGCGGTGGCGGCGGCCTCGTCGTAGGCCTCGCGGTGGGCGCTGACCTCGTCGAAGTGGTTCTCGGCCCACTGCTTGACGGAGGAGAGCAGGCAGCCGAGGCTGCCGCCGAGTTCGGTGAGGCGGTAGTCGACGCGGACGGGGACGGTCGCGGTGACGGTGCGGCTGACGATGCCGTCGCGTTCGAGGGAGCGGAGGGTCTGGGTCAGCATCTTCTGGCTGACACCGGGGATCTTGCGGCCGAGTTCGCTGTAGCGCATGGAGCCCTGTTCGGCCTCGCCGAGGGCGCTGAGGACGAGGCCGACCCACTTGTCGCTGATCCGGGCCAGGAGCTGGCTGGTGGGGCACTCCTTGACGAAGGCGTCGTAGGCGGCGCGGGCCTCCTCGCGGAGGGCGGCGGCGGTGCGGGTGGCCATGGGGTGCCCACTTCCGGGTCGGGTACGCACTCCGGAGTGCGTACTTACGAAAAGAGAGTACCTCTCCATAAGTTAGTGGTCATCGGGAACGGCCGATCCAGACCAAACGGGGAGAGAACCATGAGCGAGCAGACCCAGACCCAGGCCCGGACCATGCGGGCAGCGGTCGTCAGCACCTTCGGCGGACCGGAGCGGGTGGAGCTGGCCGAGGTGGCGGTCCCGGAGCCGGGGGCCGGGCAGGTCCGGATCCGGGTCCGGGCCGCCGGGGTGAACCCGGTCGACGGCGCCGTCCGCGCGGGCGTCTTCGGCGGGGCCGGACAGCGGCTCGGGCTCGGCTGGGACGTGGCGGGCGAGATCGACGCGGTCGGCGCCGGTGTGGACGGCTGGGCGGAGGGCCGCCGGGTGGTCGGGCTGCACTACGGCCCGGTGAAGCCCCTCGGTACGCACGCCGAGTACGCGGTGCTCGACGCCTCGGCGGTGGCCGCGGCCCCCGAGTCGGTGGACGACGCGGCCGCGGCGGCGCTGCCGCTGAGCGGCCTGACGGCGGCCCGGGCGGTGGACCTCCTGGGGCTCGCCCCGGGCGACTCGGTACTGATCACCGGCGCCGCCGGGGTGGTCGGCGGCCTCGCGGTGCAGCTGGCCGCGCGGGCGGGGCTGGTGGTGACGGCGCTGGCGGGCGCGGGGGACGAGGAGTACGTGCGCTCGCTGGGCGCGGCCGAGTTCACGGCCCGGGGTTCGGCGCCGGCCGGTCCGGTGGACGGAGTGCTGGACGCGGCGGTGATCGGTGAGGCGGCGCTGCGCTCCGTCCGCGACGGCGGCGCGTACGTCGGCCTCATCCCCGGCGCGGCCCCGGCCGCGGACCGGGGGATCCGGGTGATGGAGCAGGAGGTCGCCCCGGACGGCGCGCTGCTGGCCCGGCTGTCCGCCCTGGTCGACGCGGGCGCGCTGACGCTCCGCGTGGCGGACGTCTTCCCCCTCGCGGAGGCCGCGAAGGCCCACGAGGTCCTCGCCACCCCGGGCACCCGGGGGCGCGTGGTGCTGGCCCCCCTTTAACGGGGAGAAGGGGGGCGCAGGAGCCAGCGGCGGGTGAGGGCCGCCATCTCGGCCTGGCTGCGCCCGCCGTGGTCGACGGCGATGAACTGGCCGCCGATCCGCAGCGAGAACATCATCAGGCAGCGGACCTCGACGTCGTCCGGGTCGGGGCAGAACGCCCCGAACAGCCCGCGCAGGTAGTCCATCCGGCGGTTGTCGACGCGGCGCAGCCGCGCCGCGACCGCCGGGTCGCGGCGGGCCCAGTCGCGGATCGCCAGGTCGACGGTGGTGCCCCGCACGGGGCCGTCGGCCGACTCGGCGACGAAGGTGAACAGCCGGTCCAGCCTGTCCCGCGCGTCGCCGCCGCCGCTCTCGATCCGCTCGATCACCGCGTCCGCGACCTCCTGCTCCCAGGTGTCGAGCATCTCCTCCAGCAGCGCGTCCCGGTTGCGGAAGTACCCGTAGAAGCCGCCCTTGCTGACGCCGAGGGCCTGCGCGAGCCCTTCGATCCGTACGGCGTCCGGGCCGCCGGCGGCGAGGGCGCGCAGGCCTTCTTCGATCCACTTGCCGCGGGGCGTGCGGGCGGTGGCCATGGTGTGTCTCCCGTCACGTACCGATGATCTATACGCATCCGTATAGAGAGGCCTAGCCTCATCTGTACGGCATCGTATAGATGAGGGGCACACACATGAAACTCCCCAGTACCGCCCACACGTCCCGGCCCTGGCGCATCCACGAGATCGCCGGTGACTTCCAGCTGGAGGACGTATGGGCGCTGCCGACACCGGGCGGCCCGGACGACCTCGCGTGGCTGGTGGCCCAGTTCGCCGAAGGCCGGGACGAGGCGTCCGGCATCTCCTCCCCCCTGTACCGGATCCTCTTCGCCATCCGCTGGAAGCTCGGCGCCCTGCTCGGCTGGGACGAGCCCGGCGACGGCGTCGGCAAGCGGGTGGATTCGCTGCGGGAGCGGCTGCCGGCCGACCTCGCCGAAGGGCTGCGGGGGCCCGACCTGGAGAGCCTGCCCTTCACCTCCGTCTACCTGACGCACGACGAGTGGGTCGCGGAGATGGGCAACAAGACCGTGCACGGGGTGATGCACATCGGCTGGGTCCCGGACGGCCTCGGCGGCTACCGCGGCCAGATGGCCGTCCTGGTCAAGCCCAACGGCCTGCTCGGCGCCGCGTACATGGCCGCGATCAAGCCCTTCCGGTACGTCGGGGTGTACCCGGCGCTGATCAGGGCGATCGGCCGCGAGTGGCAGGAGAACGCCGCCGCGCGCGGCGAGGCCTGAAGGCCCCGGCCGCCCCCGGTCGGGGCCGCCAGGACCGGGTGAGGCGGTACGTCTGGTGGCCGTTCTCGTGGAGGTGTTGGGAGGAGTCCGCACCCCGGACGTGGAGGCCGTCCTGCTCGCGGGCGCCGTGGCCACTGCCCTGATTCCCCGTGCGCGATGGTGGCGTCATTGACGGCCGCGACCGGATAGGGCATTCCCTGGGGCCGGGCATATTGCGCAGAAATTCGCCCGGATGCGATTCCTCGGGCGGCCCTGGGATGATTTCCCGGTTACTGTTTTTTACGACCGGAAAATATGGTCAGACTGGTGGGGTGTAATACGAAATTCAGGCCGCTGTGCGCCCGGCGCGAATCAATTGCACGACACGGGGCCAAGATGGATCCGGGTGCCCTGGCCGTGGCAATCTGCTGGCCAGCGCAAGGGTTTCGAGCGGAGGTACACGGCCCGTGGGTGTCAATGTCAATCCCACCGTCAGCAGGCGCAGGCTGGGATCGGAGCTCCGTCGGCTCCGGGAGATGAGGGGCATGACGACGCCGCAGGTGGCGGAGAGCCTGCTGATCTCCCAGCCCAAGATCAGTCTCATGGAGAACGGCCGCCGCCTGATCAAGCCGCGAGACGTGCGCGATCTCTGCGGGCTGTACGGAGTTCAGGACCAGCGGCTCGTCGACCAGCTGATGCGGCTGGCCAGGGAATCGGGGCAGCAGGGCTGGTGGAATTCCTACGGCGATATCCCGTACGGCGCCTACATCGGCCTGGAGGCCGAGGCCGCAGCGATCCGGTGCTTCGAGCCCCTGGTGATCCCCGGCCTGCTGCAGACCCCCGCCTACGCTCGGGCGGTCATCGCAGGAACGATCCCTCAGGCCGCCGCCGAACAGGCCGCCATGCGTCTCCAGGTGCGGCTGCGGCGTCAGCGCCGGCTGGGCGCCCCGGACAATCCGCTGCGCTTATGGGCCGTACTGGACGAGTCGGCACTGCGGCGGCTCGTGGGCAGCCGCGAGGTCATGCGCGAGCAACTGGAGCATCTGACCCACATCGGAGCCCAGCCGCACATCACCGTGCAGGTCCTCCCCCACGACGCGGGGGCGCACCCCGGTGTCTCCGGACAGTTCGCGCTGCTGGAGTTCGCCGACGCCACCGACGTGAGCGTGGTGTATTTGGAGAGGTTCACCAGCGATCTCTATTTGGAAAAACGATCCGACATCAGGATCTACAGCGATATGTATGCCCACCTGCAGGCCCAGGCGCTGAGCCCGGACAGCACCCGTCACTTCATCAACGAAGCCATCAAGGTGTACGTCGCCACGGAATCCTGGGGAGACGCCCGAACGCCCTCCCCGCCGAACCCGTGAGCGTCGTGCGGTACGCACCCTGACGCGGAGGACCGAGCCCCTGGACGACGTGTCCAGGGGCTCGGCTTCGGGCGGTGCCGGCTAGTCCTGTCGAGGAGCCGTAACTCGGCGGGTTCTCTTCATCGCGAAGACCGCCGACCCTCCGACGAATACCAGGGCGGCTGCGGAGGCGGCCATGATGCCGGTCCCGCTGCTCGTGCTGGTAGCGGCGAGGCCGGGCGCCGCAGGCTTCGGCTGCGGGCCTGTGGCGGCGTTCACGTGGGCGAAGTTGACGTTCTTGGCCGTCTGGCCGGGAAGCATGTGGCCAAGGGCATCGTCGAGGCCGCCCGGCAGGAAGTCGACCCACGGGGGCTTGCCCTGGTCGTGGTCGTCGTGACCGTGGCCGGGCTTGCCCTGGTCGTGGTCGTCAGGACCGTGACCCTGCTCGCCTTCGTCGTCGTGGTCGTAGTCGTCGCGACCGTGTTCGCCCTCGTCGCCGTCGTCGTGGTGGCCGTGATGGCCGTGGTCGTGATCGCCCGAGTCACCCTTTTCGCCCTTGTCGCCGCGAGGGCCCTTGGGTCCGGCGGGTCCGGTGGGTCCGGCGGGTCCGGCGGGTCCGGCAGAACCGGTGGGTCCGGCGGGTCCGGCGGGTCCGGCAGAACCGGTGGGTCCGGCGGGTCCGGCGGGTCCGGCAGAACCGGTGGGTCCGGCGGGTCCGGGTGCGCCGTCGGGTCCGGGTGCGCCGGGGCTACCGGTGGGTCCGGCGGGTCCGGGTGCGCCGTCGGGTCCGGGTGCGCCGGGGCTACCGGTGGGTCCGGCAGGTCCGGCGGGTCCGGGTGCACCGTCGGGTCCGGGTGCGCCGGGGCTACCGGTGGGGCCGGGTGCGCCCGTCGGGCCGGGTGCACCGTCGGGTCCGGGTGCGCCGGGGCTACCGGTGGGGCCGGGTGCGCCCGTCGGTCCAGCCGGCCCGGTCGGTCCAGCCGGCCCGGTCGGTCCAGCCGGCCCGGTCGGGCCGGGAGACCCGGTGGGGCCGGGAGGTCCGGGCGGGCCGGAAGGTCCGGGCGGGCCGGCGGCGCAGGTCGGCCTCGTAATGGTGTTGTTGTCCATCGTGACCGCGGCCTCACGCGCCAGGGCGCGGCCTTCGATCACGGCGCTGTTGTTCAGCGTGATGGACTGCAGGGCCAGGATGGTGCCCTTGAACTGGGTGGTCGTGCCGAGGGTGGCGGAGCTGCCCACCTGCCAGAACACGTTGCAGGCATTTGCTCCGTTGATGAACTCCACGGCACTCGAGGAAGCCGTGGTCAGGGTCGAGGGGATCCGGAAGATGAAGACGGAGTTGGGGTCGTTCTGGCCGTCGAGCGTGACCGTCCCGGTGAGCTGGATGAACGACGGGGCCGTGTAGACGCCGGGCGCCAGCGTCAGTCCGCCGATCTCGGACGATGCGAGCACGGTCCCGGGTCCCCGGCCGGCCGCGTCGTCGTAGGCGACGACGAGGTCGGACTTCGCCTGAGCGGCGGCGGCGTTGGGGGCGACGCGCGTCACTCCGTTGACGATGCCGGGCGGGAAGCCGGTCACCGACGTGCCCGGATAGAGCCCCAGGTCACCGTTGATGACGGTGTCGTTCGTGTTGGTGACCGTAGAACCGGCCAGGACCCCGTAACTGGCGGTGGTCCCCAGCAGTACGGGGGCCTCTGCGGCGTGGGCGAGGGTCGGGATCAGGGTGGCCGCTAGGAGCGCTGTGGGGAGCAGGGCAAAGGCTCCCCGTTTGAGTAGATTGCGTTGGGGACTTGTGTCGGGTGGAGCCGACCGGATGGCATCCAATGCCATGGCAGGACCTTTCTTGTTGCTTCGGGTCTCAGTCCTCCCGGAGGAGGATCCCGAGCGCCCGCGACGATGGCTGCTCAGGGCCGCAGGCCCCCCTGCCGGCGCCGGTGCGAAGGCTCACCCTGAGCGGGAGCCGCAGAACGTTCCCTTCCAGAGATGTGATGCGCCGTCATGCGGGAGTATGCACGCATATTGCGCAGCAATAGACCACAAATCGGAAAAAATGGTCTGCATGAGTGACGCGGCGTCAGGAACCCGTGTGTGCTGAAGGGCCATGCGAATCTGTTGCGTCGTCAAAGCGGAGAGCGTCGACGCAACCGAGAGGCCCTTCCTGACCGACGTGAACGACCGCCGGCGCAAGTCGCACCCCACGGCCCGGGAGGCCGGCTGCGCCGAGTGCAGGAGCCGTACGAGGCGGACGGCCCCGACCGCCGACCGCGGGATCGGCGAGCGCCGGCAGGTCCGCTACCGCCACGTCGGCGGGCAGCAGCGCAAGGAGAACTCCGAGACCGGGGCGGCGGCCGACGGCCGGGCCGCCGAGGTCGACGCCGAGCTGCGGCACGGCACGTACGTCGTCCCCAGCGCGATCAAGGAGACGCTCGCCGGCTACGCGCCGAAATGGCCGGACGCGAATCCCGCCGGCCCGACGGCCGCTCTCCGGTACGGGGCCACGGTCCGCAACCACATCACCGCCCACCTCGGACGGCGCGGGCTTCGCTCACTGGACCAGCCGTCCATCATCCAGGGCCGGATGCGCAAGCTCCAGGACGCGGACCTCGAAGCGCCGACGGCCGAGGGGATCTTCGACATCCTCTCCAGCATCCTCCGGGCGGTCGTGGACGACGGCCTGCTGCCCGAGAAGGGTGCCCTGGCCGCCTGACGGGCGGCTTCCGAACCGGGGCGGACAGCCCACGCTGAAGGCCGCCCACCGTGGATGGAATCCCGGGTCAGGGCCAGACGAGGCAGTACGCCTGGTGGCCGTTCTCGTGGAGGCGGTGGGAGAAGTCCTGCCACTCGTGCAGCAGCTGGTAGACGTTGAAGGCGTCGCGCGGGCCGCCCCGGTCGGGGACCGTCGACCAGATGAAGGCGGCCGCGCCCACCGACTCCTCGCCCACCCCGCGCAGCGGGTCCACCACCGTCATGGGCAGCTTGACCACCGCGTAGTCGGGGTGCAGGACGACGAGCTCCAGCGGGGGCACCTTGTGCAGGGGTATGCCCTCGATGCCGGTCAGGACCATCGCGGCCATGGTCTCCGGCTTGATCTTGGTGAACATGCCGCCCATGCCGAGCTCGTCGCCGCCCAGCTCCTCCGGCCGCATCGTCTGCGGCACCCGCGCGGCCGTGGCGCCGTCGGGGGCGCCGAAGTACTTGTACGTCACTCCCATGCCGCGGCCCTTGGGCAGGCCGCCGGGGTCTTCCGCGTCGTCCGCCTCTTCCCCGGCGCCGGGTGCCCGGCCCGGACCCTGGCCCGGTGCGGGATCGGCGGCCTCGGCCGCGCGCCGCCGGTGCTTGCCGCGTCGGCGGGCTTCACGGGCGCGCTGCGGGTCCAGGCCGTCCGTACCCTCGCCCGGTCCACCACCGCGTTGCATATCTCCACCCGACACGTATTGCCTGCCCCGGCCCCGCGGCCCCCGCCACGCAGCCTGATCATCATGGCAGTGACCTCCCCCGCGGCGGCGCGGTGAAACGCCCCTCCGCAAGTCTGTCGCGGCCTCTGAGACCATGGCTGGTGTGAGCTACCCGTACCCGTATGAAGCCCCAGTTTCGCAGACGCTCTTCGAGCGCGCGTCCCTCGTGACCCCCGGCGGCGTGAACTCTCCCGTGCGCGCCTTCCGCGCCGTGGGCGGTACGCCCCGGTTCATGGTGTCCGGTACCGGCCCCTACCTGACCGATGCCGACGGGCGCGAGTACGTCGACCTGGTCTGCTCGTGGGGGCCGATGATCCTCGGCCACTCCCACCCCGAGGTGATCGGGGCGGTGCAGGCGGCGGTCGCCCGCGGCACCTCCTTCGGCACCCCCGGCGAGGGCGAGGTCGCCCTCGCCGAGGAGATCGTCGCCCGTATCGAGCCCGTCGAGCAGGTGCGCCTGGTGTCGTCCGGCACCGAGGCGACCATGTCGGCGATCCGGCTGGCCCGCGGCTTCACCGGCCGCGCCAAGGTCGTCAAGTTCGCAGGCTGCTACCACGGACACGTCGACGCGCTGCTGGCCGCCGCCGGTTCCGGGCTGGCCACCTTCGCCCTGCCCGACACCCCCGGTGTCACGGGCGCGCAGGCCGGCGACACGATCGTGCTCCCCTACAACGACCTCGAAGCCGTCCGGGCCGCCTTCGCCGCGCACCCGGGCGAGATCGCCTGCGTGATCACCGAGGCCGCGCCCGGCAACATGGGCGTCGTCACCCCGGCCGAGGGCTTCAACCAGGGCCTCGCCGACCTGTGCCGCGAGAACGGCGCGCTGTACGTCTCCGACGAGGTGATGACCGGTTTCCGCACCTCCCGCGCCGGCTGGTACGGGGTGGACGGGGTCAAGCCCGACCTGATGACCTTCGGCAAGGTCATGGGCGGCGGCTTCCCGGCGGCGGCGTTCGGCGGCCGCGCGGACGTCATGGGGCACCTGGCCCCGGCAGGCCCGGTCTACCAGGCGGGCACGCTCTCCGGTAACCCGATCGCCACCGCCGCCGGCCTCGCGCAGCTGCGGCTGCTGGACGGGGCGGCGTACGAGAAGGTCGACGCGGTCTCGAAGGAGATCCAGGGCCTGGTGACGGCGGCGCTGAGCAAGGAGGGCGTGGTGCACCGGGTGCAGACCGCGTCCAACATGTTCTCGGTGTTCTTCACGGCGGACCCGGTCCGCAACTACGACGACGCGAAGAAGCAGGAAGGGTTCCGCTTCAACGCGTTCTTCCACTCGATGCTGTCGCAGGGCGTCTACCTGCCGCCGTCGGCATTCGAGTCCTGGTTCGTGTCCACGGCCCACGACGAGCGGGCGGTCGAGCGGATCGCGGCCGCGCTGCCGGCCGCCGCGCGGGCCGCCGCGGAGGCGACGGCATGAGCGACATCACCGTCGTCCACGTGGTGCGGCACGGCGAGGTGCACAACCCGGAGGGCGTCCTGTACGGGCGCCGGTCCGGCTACCACCTCTCCGAGCTGGGCCGGCAGATGGCCGACCGGGTCGCCGAGCACCTCCAGGACCGGGACGTCACCTACGTGGTGGCCTCGCCGCTGGAGCGGGCGCAGGAGACGGCCGCGCCGATCGCGAAGGTGCACGGCCTGGAGCTGGCCACCGACGGCCGGCTGATCGAGGCGGGCAACGTCTTCGAGGGCAAGACCTTCGGCGTCGGCGACGGCGCGCTGCGCAAGCCGGGCAACTGGAAGCACCTGACGAACCCGTTCAAGCCGTCGTGGGGCGAGCCGTACGTCGAGCAGGTCGTGCGGATGATGAGCGCGATCGAGGCGGCGCGGGACGCGGCGCGCGGCCACGAGGCGGTGGCGGTCAGCCACCAGCTGCCGATCTGGATCGTACGGAGCTTCGCGGAGCGGCGGCGGCTGTGGCACGACCCGCGGCGGCGGCAGTGCACGCTCGCTTCGCTGACGTCGTTCACGTACCAGGACGACAGGCTGGTGTCGGTGGGGTACAGCGAGCCGGCGCGGGATCTCGTCCCCGTGCACCTCCTCGCGGGGGCGAAGCCGGTGAAGGGCAAGTCGAAGGCCTTCGGGGCGTAGCCCCGCCCCCCGTTCCGGGTTGCCCCGGGCCGCGGCGCGCTTGAGCCGGGCCCGGGGCCCGGGCGCCGCCGCGCGGGGCCGTTCCCCGACCTCCAGGACCCGGAAGTGCTGGCCGGGCTGCGCACCCTCGGGCCCGGTCAGGCGCCGAACGGCGACTGGCGGAACCTTTCCTCCGGTCCCTGACCAGGGCCTTAACACCCGACCGGCAGGCCGTCGGGGGGTGCGGAAGATCCGCAAATCGGTCATGCGAAACTTTTCACATGAGCCTTAGCCGCGCGCGTTCACCTCGAACCAGCCGCCGCTCGACCAGCGGCCGCGCCGTCCTGCTGACCGCGATCACCCTCGCGAGCGCCCTGACCCTGTCCGCGTGCGGCGATTCGGGCAGCGGCGGCAAGCCGGCCGGTGCCGCCGGCGGCAACTACGTGACCGGCCCCAGCGGCATCTCCACCGTCGCCAGGGCCGACCGCGTCGACGCCCCCAAGCTCGACGGGGAGACCGTCGAAGGCAAGACGCTCGACACCACCACCCTCAAGGGCAAGGTCGTCGTCCTCAACGTCTGGGGCTCCTGGTGCCCGCCCTGCCGGGCCGAGGCCCCGTACTTCGCGAAGGTCTCCAAGGACATGGCCGACGGCGGCAAGGACGTCGCCTTCGTCGGCATCAACACCCGCGACAACAGCAAGCAGAACGCCTCCGCCTTCGAGGAGAACTTCGGGATCACCTACCCGAGCCTCTACGACCCGGACGGCAAGCTGATGCTCCGCTTCCCCAAGGGCACGCTCAACGCGCAGTCCATCCCCTCGACGATCGTCCTCGACAAGCAGGGCAAGATCGCAGCCCGCACCCTCGTCGCGGTCAACGAGGAGCAGCTGCGCTCGATGATCGACCCGCTCCTCGCGGAGCAGTGACCTGGTGACCCCGCACCTCCTGCTGGCCGCCGAGACCGGCGCGAACACCACGGTCCTGAACGGCGCGCTGCTGCTGGCCCTGCCGATCGCCCTGTTCGCCGGGCTGATCTCGTTCTTCTCGCCCTGCGTGCTCCCGCTCGTCCCCGGCTACCTCTCCTACGTCACCGGCGTCAGCGGTGCCGACCTCGCCGAGGCCCGGCGCGGCCGGATGCTGGCCGGTGCGAGCCTGTTCGTCCTCGGCTTCACCGCCGTGTTCGTCTCGACCGGCGCGCTCTTCGGCCAGTTCGGCGACGTCTTCCAGGGCGAGAACAAGGAGATCATCACCCGGGTCCTGGGCGGCGTGGTGATCCTCCTCGGCCTCTTCTTCATGGGCGCGATCCCCGGCCTGACCATGCGGGAGTTCCGCTTCCACAAGAAGCCGACGGCCGGCCTGATCGGCGCCCCCGTGCTCGGCGTGCTCTTCGGCGTCGGCTGGACCCCCTGCATGGGACCCACCCTCGCCGCCGTCAACACGCTCTCCATCGACCAGGCCACCGCCGGGCGCGGCGCCCTCCTGACGGCCGTCTACTGCTTCGGCCTCGGCCTGCCCTTCATCCTCGCCGCGATCGCCTTCCGCAAGGCGCTCGGCGCTTTCGGCTGGGTGAAGAAGCACTATGCATGGGTGATGCGGATCGGCGGCGGCATGCTGATCCTGACCGGCCTGCTGCTCGTCACGGGGATGTGGACCGGCATCGTGAACGAGATGCAGAGCTGGACCCAAAGCTTCACGGTGGGGATCTGAGGACTACACGGACATGAGTACGACCGACAAGGCGCCCGCAGAGGCGCCCACGGACAAGGACACGGACGCCGTCACCGACGCCGCCGCCGGGGCCCACCTCTCCACGGCACCCGTCGAGGAGAGCGCGGCCGCCCCCGTCGGCATCGGGGTGACCGGCTGGGCCCGCTGGTTCTGGCGCCAGCTCACCTCCATGCGCGTGGCGCTGATCCTGCTGTTCCTGCTCTCCCTCGGCTCCATCCCGGGCTCCCTCGTCCCCCAGACGCAGGTGGACCCGATGAAGGTCGCCGAGTGGAAGGACAAGCACGAGTTCTGGGTGCCGGTCGCCGAGAAGCTCCAGCTCTTCGACGTCTACAGCTCGGTGTGGTTCTCCGCGATCTACATCCTGCTTTTCGTGTCGCTGATCGGCTGCATCGTCCCGCGCACCTGGCAGTTCGTCGGCCAGCTCACCGGCCGCCCGCCGGCCGCGCCGCGCCGCCTGAAGCGGCTGCCGGCGTACGCGAAGTGGCATACCGAGGCTTCCCCGGCGGAGGTGCTCTCCGAGGCGAGGCGCCTGCTCGACAAGCGGCGCTTCCGCACGCACCCGATCGGCAACGCCATCGCCGCCGAGAAGGGCTATCTGCGCGAGGCCGGGAACCTGGCCTTCCACGTCGCCCTGATCGTGATGCTCGTGGCCTTCGCGGCCGGCCAGCTCTTCAAGTCGGAGGGCGGCAAGCTCGTCCTGCGCGGCAAGGGCTTCGCGAACACGCTCACCCAGTACGACGACTTCAAGTCCGGCAGCCTCTTCTCCTCCGACAACCTGCCGCCGTTCTCGTTCACCCTGGACAAGTTCGACGCGACCTACGAGAAGACCGGCCCGCAGAAGGGCACCCCGCGCGACTTCAAGGCGTACGTCACCTACAGCGAGGGCGCGCACGGGGAGCCGAAGAAGGCCGAGATCGAGGTCAACAAGCCGCTGGAGATCGACGGCTCCAAGATCTTCCTGCTGGGCCACGGCTACGCGCCGGTCATCTCGGTGACCGACCCCACCGGCAAGGTGATCTACAAGGACGCCGTGCCGATGCTGCCCTTCGACTCCAACCTGAGCTCCTCGGGCGCGGTCAAGGTCCCGGACGGCTACCGCAACAAGAACGGCGACAAGGAACAGCTCGGCTTCAACGCCATGTTCGTGCCGACCTTCGCGGGCGAGGGCAAGGGCACGATGCTCTCGCAGTTCCCGGCCCTGGACTTCCCCGTGCTCGCCCTCAGCGCCTACCACGGCAGCCTCGGCGTCGACGCGGGCCTGCCGCAGAACGTGTACCAGCTGAACACCTCCAAGATGCAGGAGTTCAAGAACCCCGAGGGGCAGCTCTTCAAGCAGCGGCTGCTGCCGGGCGAGACGATGACCCTGCCCGACGGCGCGGGCACCGTGAAGTTCGAGGGCATCGAGCGCTGGGCCACCTTCTCGGTCACCCAGCAGCCCGGCAACGGACTGGCCCTCGCCGGCGCGGTCATCGCCATCGGCGGTCTCGCCGGGTCCCTGTTCATCCAGCGCCGCCGGATCTGGGTCCGCGCGGTCAGGGGCAAGGACGGCCTGACCGTCGTGGAGCTGGCGGGCCTGGGCCGCAGCGAGTCGGCGAAGCTGCCGGAGGAGCTGTCGGTGCTGTGCGCCGCCCTGTACGAACGGGCGCCGAGCCCGGCGCAAGCCGAAACCACAGAGGAAGAAGAAGGGGAGCGCGCATGACGACGCTGCTCGCGGCGGCGACGAACGAGAGCCTCGCCGATCTCAGCAACAAGCTGGTGTACGCGTCGATGGCGGTCTACACGCTCGCCTTCCTCGCGCACATCACCGAGTGGGTCTTCGGCAGCCGCAGCAAGGTGGGCCGTACGGCCGCCGCGCTGACGGCGTCGAAGGCGGCGGCCGGCGCGGCTCCCGCCGTCCAGGTGCGCACCAAGGGCGGGGGGACGGCCGTCCTCGACAAGCCGGAGGTCGTCACCCGCTCCGCGCCGGGCACCCGGAACGTCCCGGACGGCCCGGGCGCGGCCGGCGGCACCGAGCAGGGCGACCTGTACGGGCGGATCGCGGTCTCGCTGACCGTGCTGGGCTTCCTCATCGAGGCGGCCGGCGTGGTCTCCCGCGCGATGTCGGTGGAGCGGGCCCCCTGGGGCAACATGTACGAGTTCTCGGTGACCTTCTCCACGGTCGCGGTCGGCGCGTACCTGCTGCTCCTGGCGCTGAAGAAGAACGTCCGCTGGCTCGGCCTGATCCTGGTCACGACGGTCCTGCTGGACCTCGGCATCGCCACCACCTGGCTCTACACCGACAGCGACCAGCTGGTCCCGGCCCTGCACTCGTACTGGCTGTGGATCCACGTCTCCACCGCCATCTTCTGCGGCGCGGTCTTCTACATCGGCGCGGCCGGCGCGGTCCTCTACCTGTTCCGCGACGGCTACGAGAGCCACCTGGAGCAGGGCCGCACCCCGGGCCGGTTCCGCACCTCCGTGCTGGAGCGGCTGCCCTCGGCGGCCTCGCTGGACAAGTTCTCGTACCGGATCAACGCGGCCGTCTTCCCGCTGTGGACCTTCACCATCGTCGCGGGCGCCATCTGGGCGGGCGACGCGTGGGGCCGCTACTGGGGCTGGGACCCCAAGGAGGTCTGGTCCTTCGTCACCTGGGTGGCGTACGCCTGCTACCTGCACGCGCGGGCCACGGCCGGCTGGAAGGGCCGCAAGGCCGCCTACCTGGCGCTCTTCGCCTTCGCCTGCTGGATCTGGAACTACTACGGCGTGAACATCCTGCTCAGCGGCAAGCACTCGTACGCGGGCGTCTGACCCGGGGGAGTGGGACGCTGGTGGTATGTCTCCTGTGAGCCATGCCACCAGCGAGCCGCGCGGCCCCGGCCGCTGGACCATCCGCTTCGAGATGCACCTGCCGTACGCGTACGAGGCCCTGTGGCCCGCCCTGACCACGGCGGAGGGGCTGCTCGGCTGGCTGGCGGCGGCGGACGTGCTGGAACGCCGGCTCGGCGGGGCCGTCACCCTGCGCTGGCTCAACACCGGCACCACCGTGTCCGGGCAGGTCACCGCCTGGGACACCGAGCGGGTCGCCGAGTACACGGTCTCCGAGCACGGGCGGATCCGCTTCCACCTGGAGGCGGTGGGCACCGACTCGACGGTGATCCGCTTCCTGAACGAGCGGGGCGGCTCCGAGGAGGAGCGCCTGGACTGCCTGGCCGGCTGGCACGACCACTTCGAGCGGCTGGAGGCCTTCCTGGCCGGGCATCCGACGGACTGGGCGGCCTGGACCGACGCCCGCTGGGCGGAGCTGCGCGCCTCCTACGCGTCCTTCTCCAGGACGTAGGCGCCGCGCGCCGGGCCGGTCCCGAGGAAGAAGCTGAAGTACAGCTCCAGCGCCCCGCGCTCGTCGCGGCGCAGCTCGAAGGTCCACGCGTACCGCGGCGGCGCCCCCGCCGGGGGGCCGGCGCCGCCGCGTCCGGCGGTGGCGGTCGGGGCGGGCAGCCGCAGCCGGAGGTGCTGGCCGAGGGTGCGGCCGGCGGGCTGTTCGGCGGTGAGCCGCCAGGAACCGGGGCCCGAGAGCCGCCAGCCGGCGGCGTAGTCGCGCTCCTGGCCGTCGAGGAGGGTGACGGCGGCGCTGCCGTCGGCCCGGAAGACCACCTCGGTGCCGTCGACGCAGCGCCAGGTGCCGACGATCTCGGAGATGTCGGCGTCGTACACGGCGGGGACCGGGCCCGCTTCGTGGCGCTGCGGGTCCCAGCCGCCCGTCATGGCGAGCAGGGCGCAGGTGAGCACCCCGTACGCGAGCAGGTTGCGCAGGACCGTGTCGAGGATCCGGATCCCGGGCCGGGTATGCGGCGGTGGCATGGGCCGATTCTGCCAGCGGTGTTGAACGTGTTCAATGATCTTTCCGGCCGCTTTTCGTCACGCCTCGCCCTCACCACACGGGCCGCAGCGGCGGCAGCCCCTCCTCCCCGTGCAGTGCGCGGATGACGCGCGCCAGCTCCCCGCGCAGTGCGCCGAGGTCGGCCCGTTCGGCCAGCTCCGCCTCCAGTCCGTGCAGGACGCGTCCGGCGGTGGCCAGGTGCTGTTCGGCGGCCGGGGTCAGGACGACCAGCTTGCGGCGCCCGCCGCCCGGGTGCGGCTCGCGCCGGACGTAGCCGCGCTTCTCCAGGTCGTCGACGATCTGCCCGGCGGCCTGTTTGGTCACCCCGAGCCGCTCGGCCAGCTCGCTGGCGGTGGCGCCGGGGCCCTTCAGGGCCTGGAAGGCCATGCCGTGCAGCGGGCGCAGGTCCGCGTAGCCCTCGTCGGCGAGGCGCCGGGTGAACTCGCCGAGCATCAGCTGGAAGCCGATCCCGAGGAGGAACGTCAGCTCGACGCCGGAACTCTCTTCGTTGGAAGTCACGACGACCATGGTGGCACAGGCGAGTAAAGCCCCTTGACTCACTTGAGTAAAGCGCCTTTACTTGCATCTGTCGCCACGCACTCCACGGAAACGGAAGAGGACCCGACTTGCACGTGATCAGCGTTTCCTCCGAGAACGTCACCGCCTCCCCCAACGCCACCATGACCGGCCTCGCCGCCCCCAGCCGCGGCAGCTCCGAGCTCTCCACCTGGCACGTCGACATGCCCGCCGGAGCCACCGGTCCCGAGCACGCCGTCAGCCGCGAACAGGTCTGGCTGCTCACCGCCGGCTCCCTGGAGGTCACCTGCGACGGCCGCACCGAGAAGGTGTCCGCCGGCCAGACCCTCGTCCTGCCGCCCGACGTCCTCCGGCGGATCCACGCCCCCGAGGACTTCGAGGCGTACGTCGTCATGCGCGCCGACGGCGTGGCCTCGGTCCCCGGGACCGAGGGCACCCGCGTCCTGCCCTGGGCGCGGTGACCCGCACGGGGCGGGCCCGGTCCTAGTCCTTGCCGGGCTCGTCCTTGCCCCGCTCGTCCTTGTCGCCGTCCTTGTCCTTCTTCTCCTGCTCCTCGCGCAGGGACTTCAGGAACTCCGGGTTGTCGTCGGGCGCCACCCACTGCTGCCGGCGCGCCCGGCCACCGCCACCGCCGCCACCGCCGACCGCGGAGCGCTTGCGGCCCGCGAAGAGCCACACCACCGGGCCGACGATCGAGAACAGCAGGATGATCAGCACCCAGACCGTCTTCGGCAGGTGCTTGACCTCTTCCTCCGGGGTGTTCAGGCAGTCGATGAAGGCGTAGATGGTCAGCGCCAGGATCAGCAGGAACGGCAGATAGCGCAGCACGGTGTGGGACCGACTCCCGGGAAGTGACGACGGGCCCGCGCGGGGCCCCGGTGACGGTTCCAGGGTATGGGGTGACGGATACTGGGCTCCATGGCTTACGACGATCTCCGCTCGCTGCTCCGGGCTCTGGAGCGGGAGGGCGACCTCAAGCGCATCAAGGCCGAAGTCGACCCGTACCTCGAGGTCGGGGAGATCGTCGACAGAGTGAACAAGGCCGGCGGCCCGGCCCTGCTCTTCGAGAACGTCAAGGGCTCGGCGATGCCGCTCGCCATGAACGTCTTCGGTACCGACCGCCGCCTCCTGAAGGCCCTCGGCCTCAAGTCGTACGGCGAGATCAGCGAGAAGATCGGCGGCCTGCTCAAGCCCGAGCTGCCCCAGGGCTTCATCGGCGTCCGCGAGGCCTTCGGCAAGCTCGGCTCGATGGTCCACGTACCGCCGAAGAAGGTGAAGGGCGAGTCCGCGCCCGTCCAGGAGGTCGTCCTCACCGGCGACGACGTCGACCTCGACCAGCTCCCGGCCCTCTTCACCTGGCCCAAGGACGGCGGCTCCTTCTTCAACCTGGGCCTCACCCACACCAAGCACCCCGAGACCGGTGTCCGCAACCTCGGCCTCTACCGCCTCCAGCGCCACGACAAGCGCACGATCGGCATGCACTGGCAGATCCACAAGGACAGCCGCAACCACTACGCCGTCGCCGCCGCGCGCGGCGAGCGGCTGCCGGTCGCGATCGCCTTCGGCTGCCCGCCCGCCGTCACCTACGCCTCCACCGCGCCGCTGCCGGGCGACATCGACGAGTACCTCTTCGCCGGGTTCGTCGCGGGCAAGCGGATCGAGATGGTCGACTGCAAGACGGTCCCGCTCCAGGTCCCGGCCAACGCCGAGGTCGTCATCGAGGGCTGGCTGGAGCCCGGGGAGATGCTCCCCGAGGGCCCCTTCGGCGACCACACCGGCTTCTACACCCCGCAGGAGCCCTTCCCCGCGCTGAAGATCGACTGCGTGACGATGCGGCGGCGCCCGCTGCTCCAGTCGATCGTGGTCGGCCGGCCGCCGACGGAGGACGGCCCGCTGGGCCGCGCCACGGAGCGGTTCTTCCTCCCGCTCCTCAAGATCATCGTGCCGGACATCGTGGACTACCACCTGCCCGAGTCGGGCGGCTTCCACAACTGCGCGATCGTCTCGATCGACAAGAAGTACCCCAAGCACGCCCAGAAGGTCATGCACGCCATCTGGGGCGCCCACATGATGTCGCTGACCAAGCTGATCATCGTGGTCGACAAGGACTGCGACGTCCACGACCTGCACGAGGTCTCCTGGCGGGCCCTCGGCAACACCGACTACTCCCGCGACCTGACCGTGGTCGAGGGACCGGTGGACCACCTGGACCACGCCTCCTACCAGCAGTTCTGGGGCGGCAAGGCGGGCATCGACGCGACCAGGAAGCTGCCGGAGGAGGGCTACACCCGAGACGGCGGCTGGCCCGACATGGTCGAGTCCGACCCGGCGACGGCGGCCCTGGTGGACCGCCGCTGGAAGGAGTACGGCCTGTGAGCCCCATCGGCATGGGCGGCCCCGCCCTCTTCATCGGCGACGACACCACGTACGTGGCCCTCGTGCGCCCGGAACTCGACCCGGCCGACCCGGAGGTCCGCGAGGCCGCCGAGGAGGCGGGCGTCAGCCCCGAGGAGTTCGTCGGTCCCGGCGGCGTCTGGGCGCTGATGTGGGACGAGGAGGACGGCGGCGGAGGCTTCGAACTGCCCGGGCTGCGGGACGCGGACGCCGACGACTTCGCCGAACGCCTGCTCGCCGAGCTGTCCTTCGCCGAAGCCGATCCGTTCACCGTCGAGGCCGGCCCCGTGCTGAGCCTGGAGGGCCGCCCGGCCGGCGACGACTGCGCCTTCCTGGCCCGGATCACCCCGCCGGAGGGCGAGGAGGTTCCCCCGCTCATCCTGGACATCACCCCGGAGGCCGTGGACACCCTCCGCGCCGACCTCGAAGAATTCCGCAGGAGCCTGGCATGACCTCCGCCGCCGAAGCCCTCCCGGGACCCGGCCCCGCGCCACAGGCCACCGGCAAGGTGAAGGCCTTCCTGCGGCTCGTGATGATCGAGCACTCGGTCTTCGCGCTGCCCTTCGCGTACATCGCCGCGCTGACGGCCATGTACCGGGTCGACGGGCGCATGCACTGGACCGAGCTGCTGCTCGTCACCGTCTGCATGGTGGGCCTGCGCACCTTCGCGATGGCCGCCAACCGGATCATCGACCGGGAGATCGACGCCCGCAACCCGCGCACCGCCGGGCGCGAGCTCGTCACGGGCGCGGTCTCGGTGCGGTCCGCCTGGACCGGCGCGGGCATCGCGCTGGTGGTCTTCCTCGGCGCCGCGGCCCTGCTGAACCCGCTGTGCCTGGCGCTGGCGCCGGTCGCCGTCATCCCGATGGTGGTCTACCCGTACGGCAAGCGGTTCACGAACTTCCCGCAGGCCATCCTCGGACTGGCCCAGGCCATGGGGCCGGTCGGCGCCTGGCTGGCCGTCACGGGGGAGTGGTCCTGGGAGGCGGTGGTCCTCGGTCTCGCCATCGGCGTCTGGATCGGCGGCTTCGACCTGATCTACGCCTGCCAGGACGTGGACTCCGACCGCGCGGACGGCGTCAAGTCGGTCCCGGCCCGCTTCGGCGTCCCGGGCGCGCTCTGGGGCGCCCGCGGCTGCCACGTGGTCACCACGGCCCTGCTGGCCTGGTACGCCGTCCTCACCGACGGCGGCGTCTTCCTCTGGCTGGGCCTGCTGGTCGTCGCTGCGGCGTTCCTCTACGAGCACACCATCGTCAAGCCGCACGACCTGTCCCGCCTGAACCGCGCGTTCTTCACGGTCAACGGCTTCATCGGCATCGCCCTGTTCGTGTGCGCGCTGGCCGATCTGGTGGTGCGGGGTCTGACGGTCTAGCTACGGTGCGGCCTACCATCGAGTGCATGGGCAGGGAGGCCGACGTGACCGTCTCGGAGAGCGACCGCCTGCACTCACAGCTCAGCCGGTTCGAGGACATGTTCCCGGGCTACCGGATGGAGATTGTCGAGGGCGCCATCGTGACGAGTCCGCTGAAGGCACACCACGCGAGGACCATTCGGTTGCTGTGGAACTCGCTGGAGGCCCAGTTGTCGGCGGACTGGGGGTTCATCAGTGACGTCGCGGTGCCGTTCGACGGCGACAACGAGTTCTGCCCGGACCTCGCGGTGCTGCCGGCGGTGGAGGCGGACAGGAACCTCAGCGCCTACCCGCCCGACCTGATCGAGTTGGCCGTCGAGGTCATCTCCCCCAGCAGCGTCCGCAACGACTACGAGGTCAAGGACCGGGCCCACGCCCGGCGCGGGATCCCGCACTACCTGATCTTCGACCCGTACAAGGCGCACTGCGTCACCCTCTGGAACCCCGGCCCCGACGGGTACCGCGGCCGTGACGTGATCCCGTACGGCGACGCGGTCGTGGTGGAGACCGGCATCGGCAAGTTGACCGTCGACACCTCGGGCCTCCCCGTGGACCCCGGTTCGGCCGTCAGCTGAGCAGCGCCGGCCGCGGCGGCGCCGGGCGGCCGTAGCAGAGGGCCGTCAGCACGCCGCCCGCCAGGCCGCACAGGTGGCCCTGCCAGCTGATCGTGGGGTCCAGCGGCAGCAGGCCGAGGAAGAAGCCGCCGCCCCAGTACGCGGCGACGGCCACGCCCACCAGGATGCCCGGCACCTTGCGCTCGACGAAGCCGCGCACCACCACGTAGCCGAAGAGGCCGTAGACGACGCCCGAGGCGCCCAGGGTCATGGCGTCCGACGGGGCGATCAGCCAGGTGCCGATGCCGTCCGCCAGCAGGATCAGCACGGACACCGCCAGGAAGCGCCGGATCCCGGACACGGCGGTGATGAAGCCGAGGACCAGCAGGGGGACGCTGTTGGAGGCCACGTGGTCGAAGCCGTAGTGCAGGAAGGATCCGGTGAGGACGCCCGTGAGGGTGTCGGGGTCGCGGCCCACGATCCCGTACTGGTCGAGGGAGTGCCCGGTGGCGTAGTCGACCGCCTCGATCAGCCACAGCAGGGCCACCCAGCCCAGCATCAGCTGCGCGGCGGCCTTGGCGCGGTCCGTCCGGCTCCAGGCCGGCTCGGCGGCGGTCGTGCTCATGGTGGTTCCCCCTCGTGCCGTCCCACCCCCTGGGACGTGCGGACACCTTACCGAGTGCCCGCGCGCCGTGGCCGGATAGTCTCGGAGGTATGACTGACGGCAAGCGCACCCCGTGGGTGGTCGGGGTTTCCGGGGCGTCCGGGACGCCGTACGCGGCGGCGGTGGTACGGGGGCTGCTGGCGGCGGGCGAGAGTGTGGACCTGGTGGTCAGCCGGGCCTCGCGGCTCACCCTGCTGGACGAGACCGGGATCGCCTTCCGGGACGCGCACTGGCGCGCGGACCTGGGGGAGTGGCTGGGCCGCGGCGCGGACGGCAAGCCGGGGACCTTCGCGGGGTTCGACCTCGACGGGGTGCGGTACTGGGGTGCCGGGGACCTGGCGGCCGGGCCGAGTTCGGGTTCGTACCCGGTGAAGGGGATGCTGATCGTCCCGGCTTCCACCGCCTGTGTGGCGGGTGTGGCGCTCGGGCTGTCGAAGGACCTGCTCCAGCGCGTCGCGAGCGTGACGCTCAAGGAGCGGCGCAGGCTGGTGGTCGCGGTGCGGGAGACCCCGCTGAACGGGCAGACGCTGAAGCATCTGGTGGCGCTGGACGAGGCGGGCGCTGTGGTGCTGCCCGCCTCTCCGGCGTTCTACGCGGGCGCGACGCACATCCAGGACCTGGTGGACTTCGTCGCGGGGCGGGTGCTCGACGCGGCAGGTGTGCCGCACGGGCTGTACCGCCGTTGGGAGGGGGAGCTTGGCAGCGCCCGCCCCCGTGAGTAGTGGCGCTAGCGCTTCTTGGGGCTGCCCGGGCGACGGGTCTTGTCGACGCGGTGGGCGGCGGTGGGCTGGTCGGTGCGGGATCGGTTGGCCAGCTCCTGGAGCTGTCGCATGTGCGCGTAGGCCGCCTCGATCGTGTACACGGTGAACCACTCCTGAAGATCGTCATTGATCTGTTGAAAGATTCACAGGGTGTTGACCCTGTGTGCCTTTGATTCTATACCTAAACTTGCAGGATCGCCGAATAATGGAAGGCTCCACGTAATGGACACGGTGGACAGGCAGCTCATCCAGGCGCTTCGGGAGAACGGCCGCGCCTCGTACGCGGAGCTGGGCCGTCTCGTGGGCCTCTCCGGCCCCAGCGTCACCGACCGCATCAACCGGCTGGAGACGGCCGGCGTGATCACCGGCTACCGTGCGACGGTCGCCGCCGCCGAGCTCGGCCTCGGCGTCACCGCGCTGATCGGCATCTCCCTCTCCGACGCCGCCGACCACGAGGACGTGGCGCGCCGGCTGCGCGACTTCCAGGAGATCGAGGACTGCTGGTTCATCGCCGGCGACGACTCGTACATGCTCAAGGTGCGCGCCGGGGACGTCGACGGCCTGGAGAAGATCATCCGGAAGCTCTCCGGCACCAAGGGCGTCTCCCGCACCCGCACCACGATCGTGCTCTCCACCAAGTGGGAGAACCGGGTCGGCGAGCTGCCCGAGGACGCCTGAGAGTACGGTGGGTGGCGGTTGCAGACAGGTACTGGACAGGGACAGGCAGAGGAGACACCGGAATGGACGCGGGGCTCAAGCGCGAGCTGGAGGAGAAGGTCCGCTCCGGCGAGCGGCTGACGCGTGAGGACGGCATCGCCCTCTACGAGTCGGACGACCTGGCCTGGCTGGGCGGCCTCGCCCACGAGGTGCGGATGCGCAAGAACGGCGACGTGGTCCACTTCAACGTCAACCGCCACCTCAACATGACGAACGTGTGCACCGCCTCCTGCGCCTACTGCTCGTTCCAGCGCAAGCCGGGCGAGAAGGACGCGTACACGATGCGCATCGAGGAAGCCGTCCGCCTGGCCAAGGCCATGGAGAACGAGAACCTCACCGAGCTGCACATCGTCAACGGGCTGCACCCCACCCTCCCGTGGCGGTACTACCCGCGTTCGCTGTCCGCCCTCAAGGAGGCGCTTCCCAACGTCTCGCTGAAGGCGTTCACGGCCACCGAGATCCACCACTTCGAGACGATCTCCGGCCTCACGGCCTCCGAGATCCTCGACGAGCTGATCGAGGCCGGCCTCGAATCGCTCACCGGCGGCGGCGCGGAGATCTTCGACTGGGAGGTCCGTCAGCACATCGTCGACCACGACACCCACTGGGAGGACTGGTCGCGCATCCACCGCCTGGCGCACGAGAAGGGCCTCAAGACCCCGGCGACGATGCTCTACGGGCACATCGAGGAGCCGCGCCACCGGGTGGACCACGTACTGCGGCTGCGCGAGCTCCAGGACGAGACCGGCGGCTTCCAGGTCTTCATCCCGCTGCGCTACCAGCACGACTTCGTGGACATGAAGGACGGCAAGGTCCGCAACCGGCTCCAGGCGCGCACGACGATGGCCACGGGTGCCGAGGCGCTGAAGACCTTCGCGGTCTCCCGCCTGCTCTTCGACAACGTGCCGCACGTCAAGGTCTTCTGGGTGATGCACGGCGTGCAGACCGCCCAGCTCGCGCTCCAGCACGGCGCGGACGACATGGACGGCTCGGTGGTCGAGTACAAGATCACGCACGACGCGGACAACTACGGCACCCCGAACAAGCTGGGCCGTGACGACCTCCTGGAGCTCATCCGCGAGGCCGGCTTCCGCCCGGTCGAGCGCAACACCCGCTACGAGGTCATCCGCGAGTACCCGGGCCCGGACGCCTCCCTGCGCGAGACCCCGCAGGCGATGCGCGTCTGACGCCTGACGGAGCGCCGCTTCCGCCGGAAGGAGCCCCGGACCGTCCCCGACGGTCCGGGGCTCCTCCGTGTCCGGGGCCGGGCCCCGGAAACCCGTTGCCCGGCGAATTGGTAATAGATACTCTCGCTCCATGACCCTTACCTTCACCTTCGATCCGGTCGTCGACCCCGCCCTGCGCGACGGCATCGCACAGCTGTGGACCGAGGTCACCAACGCCGGCGGCGCGGTCGGCTTCGTCCCGCCCGTCACCGTCGACGACATACGGCCCGCGCTGGTCAAGCACCTCGTCGCGCTGGCCGAGGGCCGCCACCGGCTGCTGGTCGGGCAGGACGCGGAGGGCGCGGTGCGGGCCGTCGCCTTCCTCGCCTTCGAGGCGCACCCGTTGCGGAAGCACTGGGTCTGGGCGTACACGGTCATGGTCGGCCCCGCCCTCCAGGGCCGCGGCGCCGGGCGGGAGCTGATGGCCGCCCTCGCCGACGCGGCGCGCTCGCTGGAGGGCATCGAGGCCATCCGCCTGGAGTGCCGCGGCGGGGCCGGACTGGAGCACTTCTACGCGGCGTGCGGCTACAAGGAAGTCGGCCGGGTGCCCGGCGCCATCCGCGTGGCCCCCGGCGACGACCGCGACGACATCACGATGCTGCTGCCCCTGCACTGACCCCACCGGGCCGCAGCGGGGGCCCGGCGTGCTTCACTGGACGGGCACGTGCCGACGTAGAAGAGAGGGAGGGGTCACCGTGGCCCTCAAGCCGAGCGCGACGATCCGCTACACCGCGATGCGCCTGGGCATCTTCGTCGGGTGCCTGGTGCTCGTCGCCGTCCTGGTCAACGTGGGCTGGGTGCCCGCCGGGCTGGGTGACGCCAACTTCGCCTGGGTCGTGCTCCTCGCGCTGGTGCTCTCCGCCCCGCTGTCCTTCGTCCTGCTGCGCAAGCAGCGCGACGAGATGTCCGAGCAGATCTCCGGCCGCGTCGCGGGTGCGAAGGAGAAGCTCGCCGCGAACCGCAGCCAGGAGGACGCGGCCGACGACGCCGCGCGCGCCTGAGTCCTTCCTCACAGCCGCCCCGCGGCCGCTCCGCCCACCGATACGCCCCAGCGCCGGGAACACCCCCCGCCACGCTGGGGCTTCGGCGTTTCCGGGGGTCCGCGCGCCCGGCGCATCCACCGCCGCGCGGTCCGTGCTCAAAGCATCTCTTTGAGATTCTCAAAGCCGAAGTGTTAGCGTGTTCAACATGTTGACCGCAGCAGCGCACCCGATGAGCCCGAGCGTCCCGCTCGTGGCGCGCCTGCACGTCGACTTCTGCCGCCGCGTGTCCGCGGCCTGTTGCTGTCGCCGCTGAAGCCCGGCCGCCCAGCAGCGGTCCCCGGCCGGCCCGGCCCCTTTCCGGCTGCCGCCGTACCGCACCCCTTGCAGAAACCTTCCGCCGTACGTCCGCGCGTCCCCCGGAGAATGCCGTGTCCGCGTCCCCCCAGGCCCAGGCTCCCGCCAAGGCCTCCTTCACGTTCCCGTTCTGGGCCCAGATCGTCACCGGTCTCGTGCTCGGCGTCCTCTTCGGCTGGATAGCCCGCAGCCAGGACGTCAGCTGGCTGAAGACCACCCTGGAGCAGGTCGGCGACACATTCATCCAGCTCCTCAAGCTGGCCGTCGCCCCGCTCGTCTTCTTCGCGATCCTGGTGTCCATCACCAATCTCCGGAAGGTGAACAACGCCGCCCGGCTCGCCTCCCGCACCCTGCTCTGGTTCATGATCACCTCGCTGATCGCGGTGGGCATCGGCCTCGCGATCGGCCTGCTGACCGACCCGGGCGCCGGCACCGGCCTCACCCCGGCCGACGGCAAGGAGCCCAAGCGGCACGGCTCCTGGATCGACTTCCTGACCGGCATCGTGCCGAAGGACATCGTCACCCCGTTCACCGAGCTGAACGTCCTCCAGATCGTCTTCCTCGCCGCCGTCGCCGGCATCGCCGCCCTCCAGCTCGGCGCCAAGGCCCAGCCCGTCCTGAACCTCGCCGAGTCCGTCCTGGAGCTCCTCCAGAAGGCCCTGTGGTGGGTCATCCGCCTCGCCCCGATCGGCACCGTCGGCCTCATCGGCACCGCCATCGCCAGCTACGGCTGGGACCTCATCGGCAAGTACGCCACCTTCACCGCCGACATCTACATCGGCTCGGCGCTCGTCATGTTCGGCGTCTACCCGCTGCTGCTGTGGACCGTCGCCAAGGTCAACCCGGTCCAGTTCTTCAAGGGCGCCTGGCCCGCGATCCAGCTGGCCTTCGTCTCCCGCTCCTCGGTCGGCACCATGCCGGTCACCCAGAAGGTCACCGAGCGCCTCGGCGTCCCGAAGGAGTACGCCTCCTTCGCCGTCCCGTTCGGCGCCACCACCAAGATGGACGGCTGCGCCGCGATCTACCCGGCGCTCGCCGCGATCTTCATCGCGAACATCTTCGACGTGCAGCTCGGCATCAAGGAGTACCTGCTCATCGCGTTCGTCTCGGTGGTCGGCTCCGCCGCCACGGCCGGCCTGACCGGCGCGACCGTGATGCTCACCCTGACCCTCTCCACCCTGGGCCTCCCGCTCGCCGGCGTCGGCCTGCTGATGGCGATCGACCCGATCCTGGACATGATGCGCACGGCCACGAACGTCGCCGGCCAGGCGGTCGTACCCGTGATCGTCTCCGCCCGTGAGGGGATCCTCGACAAGGAGGCCTACGCCGCCGCCTCGTCCTCCCCGCTGGACGAGAAGGCCGCCGCGCCGGTCCCCGTCGCCGCCTGATCACGGCCCCACGGCATACGCCGCAGCCCCCGCCCGGGATCCCGGGCGGGGGCTGCGGCGTACGTGCGTCAGTCCAGGCAGAACTCGTTGCCCTCGGGGTCGGCCAGCACGATGATGCCCTCGTCGATGCCGTCCGGTTCGAGGCGGTACAGGCGCTCGGCGCCCAGGGCCTCCAGCCTGGCGGCCTCCACCTCCAGCGCGTCCATCCGCTCCGTGCCCTTCAGGCCCGGGGCCGAGCGGACGTCCAGGTGCAGGCGGTTCTTCACCGTCTTGCCCTCCGGGATCTGCTGGAAGAAGATCCGCGGGCCCTTGCCGTCCGGGTCTGTGATCGCCGACCGGCTGTTGTGCTGCTCGGGCGGCACGCCCCACGCCGTCAGCGCGGCCGGCCAGTCCGCGAAGCCCTCCGGCGGCGGCTGGACGCGGTAGCCCAGCACCTCGGCCCAGAAGGCCGCCAGCGCGCCGGGGTCGGCGCAGTCGTACGTAACCTGGATTTCCTTGGCCATGCCGCCTCCGAAGGCTCGAAACCTGCCCCGCCGGGTCGCCGCGGATGACAGGGGTGGAGGGAAAGGGGGCCGGGCCCGCGCCTTTCCACTCCCAACGTATAGCGCACCAGGGGGCTTGCCACAAGATCACCAGTGTGGTGCAGACTCTCCAACCTGAGCCGGTAACAGGGGGATTGGGAGTACGGAATGCGTGTAGTGCTGTCTGCCTACGATTCGCGCGGGGGCGTCGAGCCGCTCGTGGGGCTCGCGGTGCGGTTGCGGGAGCTGGGGGCCGAGGTGCTGGTGTGCGCGCCGCCGGACGAGGAGTTCGCCGGGCGGCTCGCCGGGGTCGGCGTGGAGATGGTCCCGACCGGCGCGTCGGTGCGCGACCTGGTGACCGGCAAGGTGCCGCCGTCGCCGGGAGGCATCCCGAAGCGGGCGGCCGAGCTGGTCGCCGCGTTCTACGAGAGCGTGACGCGGGCGGCGGCCGACGGCTGCGACGTACTGCTCGCGACCGGCCTGGTGCCGGCCGTCGCCGGGGTGAAGGCGGCCGCCGAGAAGCTGGGCGTCCCGTACGTGTACGCCAGCTACCAGCCCGTCAGCCTGCCCTCCCCGCACCACCCGCCGATCCCGCGTCCGGGCCGGCCGCTGCCGCCGGAGATCACCGACAACGAGGTGCTGTGGGAGCGGGACGCCCGCGACGCGCAGGACGTCTTCGGCGACGCGGTCAACGCCTTCCGGGAGTCGGTCGGGCTGCCGGCGGTCGACGACCTCCGCGACCACGTCTTCACCGACCGCCCCTGGCTGGCCACCGACCCGGTCCTCGCCCCGTGGGTGCGGCCGGCCGGGCTGGAGGTCGTGCAGACCGGTGCGTGGGTACTGCCGGACGAGCGGCCGCTGCCGGCCGACCTGGTGGAGTTCCTCGACGCCGGCGAACCGCCGGTGTACGTCGGCTTCGGCAGCATCCCCATGGCCGATCCGGCCGGGCTCGCCCGGGTGGTCGTGGAGGCCGTCCGCGCGCAGGGCCGCCGCGTACTGCTCTCCCGGGGCTGGGCCGACCTGGCCCTGACCGACGCCGCCGCCGACTGCTTCGTCGTCGGCGAGGCCAACCACCAGGCGCTGTTCCCCCGGGTCGCCGCCGTCGTCCACCACGGCGGCGCGGGCACCACGACCACCGCCACCCGTTCCGGCGCGCCGCAGGTGATCGTCCCGCAGGCGGCGGACCAGCCGTACTTCGCCTCCCGCGTGGCCGGGCTCGGCATCGGCGCGGCCCACGACGGCCCGACCCCGACCGTGGAGTCCCTGTCGGCCGCGCTGGAGACCGCCCTGACCCCGGAGACCGCCGCCCGGGCGGCCGCGGTCGCCGCCGCGTTCGACACGGACGGGGCGGCGGTGGCGGCGAAGCTGCTGGCCGGACTGACCAAGGGATAAGTCCGACTTGTAGGTTCATCAGTGGGGCCTGAAGCAGATGGCCTCGATCGCGACCGCCGCAGCGATGGCCCCGGTGCTCATCGGGGCCGCACCGGCGACGGCGAGCGAGCGGACCGATGCGGGCGCCGTCGCGCCGGACCGGGAGGCCGTGGAGACGTCAACTCCCCCGCGGACGAGGGCGGGGCCGAGGAAGGGCCGGAGACCGAGACCGGGGCCGGGCCGGAGGCTCCGTCCGACGGGGGTGAGCCGGTGGCGGTGGCGAGGAGCCCGGTGGCGGAAGCCAGGAGCCCGGCCACGAAGACGGCTCCGGGCCCGGCGGCGAGGAAGCCGACCCCGGTACCGGAAGCGACGGCACCGTTCAGGCTTCCGCACCCCGGCAGGACATCACCGGCGCCGGTGGCCGACTGGCCGAGACGGGCGCGGACACCGCCACCACCGGCCGCCTGCTCGGCCTCGGCGGCGCGGCGCTCACCCTGGGGGCGGGTCTGCTCGTGGGCACGGGCAAGCGCCGCCGTTCCAAGCCGCAGCCCTAGGGGGTGTCAGACCGTCAGCCACCGCCAGTAGGCCACCGCCGCCAGCAGGAACGGCACGGCGTACCACCACCGCCCGAGGTTGCGGTGGAAGACGGGGACGGCGGTCAGGAGCAGCCCGAGGAACCACAGTCCGACCGAGAGCACGGCGTTGACGCGCGCGTCGTCGCGCATCGGGTCGTACGGGTGGTCCGGCTGCAACACCAGCGAGCCGTAGAGGAAGAAGGCGGCGGGCACGTAGATGAGGGCCAGCGGCAGGGCGAGCACCCAGCGCAGGCACCCCTGGTCCTCGGGCCGGTCTATGGACGTCATCCGGCCATCTTCGCCGCCGTCAGGACCGCTTCCACACCCGGATGCCGGCGTCCTCGCTCGCGCTGACGAGGGTCTTGCCGTCGGGGCTGAACGCGACCGAGGTCACGGCAGCGGTGTGTCCGTTGAGCGTCGCGCGGTGCTCGCGGGACGGGACGTCCCACAGCCGGATGGTACGGCCGCCGCCGCTCGCGATGGTCTGACCGTCGGGGCTGAACGCCACCGACCGGACGCTGCTGTTGTGGCCCGGCAGGCCGGTGCCGGTGCGGGCGGCCGGGTCCCACAGCCGGACGGTGCCGTCGGCGCTGCCGCTGGCGAGGGTCTTCCCGTCGGGGCTGAACGCCACCGAGGAGACGGCCTTGGCGTGGCCGGTGAGCGTGGCGGTGGAGGTGTGGTTCGCCGGGTCCCAGAGGCGGACGGCGCCGTCGGCGCTGCCGCTGGCGAGGGTGCCGTCGGGAGCGAACGCCAGTGACAGCACGGGTTTGGTGTGCCCGGTGAGGGTGGCCACGGCGGTGGTGGAGCGGGTGACCACGTCCCAGAGGCGGATGGTGCCGTCATCGGCCCCGCTGGCCAGGGTCTTGCTGTCCGGGCTGAACGCCACCGCGCGGACCAGCCCCGTGTGTCCCGCCAGGATGCCGAGGGGCTCCAGGCTGTAGACGTCGTGCAGGCGGAGGGCCTTGTCGCTCCCGCCGACGAGGAGCTTGCCGTCGGGGCTGTAGGACACGCAGGTCACGGCCGCGTCGTGGTTCGGGGAGAGGGTGATGCTGCCCCCGCCGGCGAAGTTGTACAGCTGGACGCTGCGGTCGTTGCCGCCGCTGACGAGGAACCTGCTGTCCGGGCTGATCGCCACCGAATCCACCGAGCCGGCGTGCTTCTTGATCTCCTGCACCGTGCGTACCCCGGCGGTGCCGGGGCTGCCGGTCGCGTCGGTCCCTCCGTCGGAACCCCCGCCGCCGTTCTTCTTGCCGCCGTCGTTCTTGTCGCCGGTCAGCCGCCACACGGCGTACGTCCCGCCGCCGGCCCCCGCCAGCACCCCGAGCCCGCCGAGGCCGAGCAGCACGTTCCGGCGGCTCGGGCCCGGGTCGGTGGCGGTGGCGGTGCCGGTGCCGGTGCGCCCGGTCAGGTCCATGGTGGGCACGTCGCGCACGGCAGGCCGCAGCAGCAGCGCGCGCAGCCGCTCGGCGACGGCCGGGGCGTCGGGCCGGTCGGCCGGCTCCTTGGCCAGCATCGACGCCACCAGCTCCACGAGCGCGGGCGGCAGGTCCGCCCGTACGGAGTCCAGGGCCGGAGGCGCCTCCTCCAGGTGCATCCGCATCAGCACCCAGGCCTGGTCGGTCCCGGAGAACGGCGGCGCGCCGGTCAGCAGCGCGTACAGCACGCACCCCAGGGCGTACACGTCGCAGCGCCCGTCGACCTGTTCGCTCCGCCACTGTTCGGGGGCCATGTAGGGCGGTGTGCCGAAGACGCGTCCTGTGGCGGTCAGACCGCCCGTCGCGTCGGCGGTGCGGGCGATGCCGAAGTCGCAGATCTTGACCCGGCCGTCGGCGAGGAGGAAGAGGTTCCCGGGCTTGAGGTCCCGGTGCACGACTGTCTGCGCGTGCGCGGCGGAGAGGGCCTCGGCCGTCTGGAGGGCGAGGTCGAGCACCTGGGGGAGGGGGAGGCCGCCGGCGGGCGAGTCGGCCAGGAGGTCCGAGAGGTCCCGCCCCTCCAGCAGCTCCATCACGATGAAGAGCCGGTCGTCGTGGTGGCCGATGTCGTGGACGACGGTGATGCCGGGGTGCTGGAGCCGCGCCCCGATGGCGGCCTCGCGGCGGAAGCGGCCGAGGAGTTCCTCCGACGCGTCGAACTTCAGCAGCACCTTCACCGCCACGGCCCGGCCGAGCTCGGTGTCGTACGCAAGCCACACCTCGCCCATGCCGCCGTGCCCGAGCTGCCCGTCCAGCCGGTACCGCCCGGTCAGCTGCTCCCCCGGCTGCATTCCGCCCCCTGCACCCCTGTCAACTACTGCGCGTGCAAGGGGTCATTGTGCCGCAACGAACCCCGCCCAGGCGGAAGGACCGAAGGTGAGGTGGGGGAGGGCGGTGTCCTTGGAGCCGCGGATGTGGATCGTGGAGGGGGTGGCGGCCAACGCCGTGACCCACGGGCGGGTGCCCGGGCGGGACTTCCTGGTGGTGCTCAGCCTGGTGCCGGCGGGGCGCTGCGGATCGAGGTGGTGGACACCTGCCGGGACCGGATCCCGATCCTCCGGGACGCGGACCCCAGCGCGGAAGGGGGCCGGGGGCTGGCGGTGGTGGAGGCGCTGGCCGACCGGTGGGGGGTGGAGCAGGGGCCGGCGCCGCGCAAGGCGGTGTGGGCGGAGGTGGACCTGCCTACAGCTGGCACGCCAGCAGGGTCGTGACCGGAGGCGGGACCACCGCGATCCAGCCCGCCCAGCGTCCGGCAGCGGCCAGGGCGGGGCGTCGGCGGAGCAGCCAGCCGGTGAGGGCGAGCAGCGGGGTGGCCGTCCAGGAAGCGAACCAGAACACCTTGACGACCGCCACGGTCTCGGGGTGGACCTGCTCGGCCATCCCGGCCAGGGCCCCGAAGAGGAACGCCACGGGGACCAGGGACAACGCCAGGGCCGTGGACCACGCCAGTGCCTTGCCGGACGCGGGGGACGCGGGGTTCAGGGTGTCGTGCATGGGCCCAGCCAAGCGGCTGCGGGGGCGGTGCGCCTGCGCCCGGGTACTCAGGGTCCGCCGGTCCGCGTACTCATCCGGGACGCGGGCCGCCGGGACCCGGCGACCCTCGACACAACCACTCAAGTACGGAGGTAAATCCACCCAACCACCCCTCCGGCTCCCCGCTCACTCACTCGGGTGAACCGTGCCAACTCGGCTGGATTTCGGGGTGGTTGCCGGGCATATGCTCGCCCCACAACAACAGACCTGAGACGGCCCCCGCCGGGACTGGCATCCCGGGCGAGGGCCTGACCAACTAGGAAGAAAGCACCTTCCAGATGGCTTTCAAGAAGCCTAACGTGCGTCCGCGCACGTCGTCCTGCGTTCGAGGCGGGACCATCCCATCAGGTGTCATCCACGTCAACGTGCGGCACACCGAGCACTACGTGGTGGTCGGCAACCACCTCGCCCAGCACCGGGCCCTGTCGCTGGTGGCCATCGGCCTCGCGGTCTACATCCAGTCGCTGCCCGCCAGGACCAGGATCGGCATCAAGGAGCTCGCCGCCCGCTTCCCGGAGGGGGAGGTCCGCATCGCCGCCGCGCTGCGGGAGCTGGAGGCGGCCGGATACCTGGAGCGGAGCCGCGTACGGACCCCCGAGGGCAAGCTCGTCACCCGGACGGTGTCCTACAACCGCCCGCGCGGCACCGTCCCGCCGCAGGACGATCCCCCGCCGCCGGGCGACCGGGCCCCCGAGCCGGACCCGGACCCGGAGCCCGAGCCCGCCCCCGAGCCGAAGGCACCGGCACCCGCACCGGCGCCCCCGCCGGAGGCAGCGGCCCGGCAGGACGCCGTCGACCTGCTCGTCCGGCTGCGCGGGGACGACCCCCGGCTGCTGCTGGCCGAGCGGGACGTGCGGCGGCTCGCGCCCGGGGTGGCCGCCTGGCTGGACCGGGGGGCCGAGCCTGAGGCCGTACGGCACGTGCTGGCCCGGGACCTGCCCCCCGGCCTGCGCAGTCCGGCGGCGCTGATCGGGTACCGGCTGCGCGAGGGGATCCCGCCGCACATGCCGGTCACGCCGCCGCCCACCGGGCAGGCCGCCCGGCAGCCGGACCCGATGCAGAACTGCGACGGCTGCGACCGGGCCTTCCGCGCCCCCGAACCGGGCCGCTGCCGCGAGTGCCCGCCCGAACCGGCCCTGACCGCTGCCTAGGGTGGAGACCGCCACGGCAACGGATGGGGGAACGATGTATTCATCGGACAGCGTGCTCGTGCTCGGGCCGGGCGGGCCCGTCGGCACCGCCTGGATGGCCGGACTCGCCCACGGCCTGCGCGGCCTCGGCGTCGACCTGGGCACGGCGGATCTGGTCGTCGGCACCTCGGCCGGTGCGATCGTGGGCGCCGCGTTGCTCAGCGGCCAGGACCTCGCGTACTTCGCCGACCTCGGCGTCGGCGGCGGCGAAGGTTCCGGGCCGCCGCAGGCCGACCCGCAGCTCATGAGCGAGGTCTTCGCGGTCCTCGGTGCCGGCCTGCCGCCGGAGGAAGCCCGAAGCCGGGTCGGGCGGATCGCCCTCGACGCGACCGACCCGGAGGCCGTGCGGGCCCTGGTCGCGTCGCGACGCCGGCTCGTCGGCACGGACGCCTGGCCGGCCGGGCGCCGCCTGCTCATCCCTGCCGTGGAGGCGGGAAGCGGTGTGCCGGTGGTCTGGGACCGCGACAGCGGAGTCCCGCTGGCGGCTGCCGTCGCGGCCTCCAGCGCGTTCCCCGGCGCGGCGCCTCCCGTCCCGATCGGCGGGTGCCACTACATCGACGGGGCGCTGCGGGCAGGCACCAACCTGGACCTCGCCGCAGGTGCGCGTACGGTGGTCGTCGTGGAGCCGATGGCGCGTCAGGCTCCCGGGCCGGAAGCATCGGACGCGATCGGCGCGGAGACGCTGGTGTCGCTGTTCCCCGACGAGGCCTCGGCCGTGGCACTCGGTACGGACCCGTCGAACCTGTCGGCGTGGGTACCCGCGTTCCGGGCCGGGCGACGGCAGGCCGACGCCGCGCGGGCGCAGTTGGCCGGAGCTTGGGGCACCGGCGCGGAATGAGCCGGCGGGACGTGTCCGTCCAGGGGAAGACCCCCGGCCCGGGAAACACCGATGGCGAGGAGTTCGAGCGCTCCTCGCCATGATCAACTTATAGCCCACGGGGGGTCTTGCCGCAAGGCCCCGGTCATGGTCCAGAATCCTCACTCGTAGCCATGACCTGGGGAAACGGGGAGAAGTTGAAGACGATCGACGCCATCGACGTGGTCATCGCAGGCGGCGGGCCGACCGGCCTGATGCTGGCCGCAGAGCTGCGCCTCGCCGGGGTGCGGACGGTCGTGCTCGAAAGGCTCACCGAGCCGGCCGGGCAGTCCCGCGGGCGCGGGATGCAGGTGCGCAGCGTCGAGATGCTGGACCAGCGGGGGCTGCTGGACCGGTTCCTCGCGGTCGGCGAGCCGTACCGGACCGCCGACTTCGGCGGGCTGCTCAAGCTGCGTCCGGAGCTGATGGACACCGCGCACCCGTACGGCCTCGCCACTCCGCAGACCGTCACCGAACGGCTGCTGACCGAGCGGGCCGTGGAGCTGGGCGCCGAGGTCCGGCGCGGCTGCGAGGTCGTCGGGCTGGGCCAGGACGCGGACGGGGTGGACGTCGAGCTGGCCGACGGCACGCGGCTGCGGGCGCGTTACCTCGTCGGCTGCGACGGGGGCCGCAGCACGGTGCGCAAGCTGCTCGGCGTCGGCTTCCCGGGGGAGCCGGCCAAGGTCGAAACGCTGCTGGGCGACATGGAGTTGGCCGAGGACGCGGCGACGGTGGCCGCCGTCACGGCCGAGGTGCGCAAGGTCCACGTCCGGTTCGGCACCATCCCCATGGGGGAGGGCGTGTACCGGGTCATCGTGCCCGCCGACGGGGTGGCGGAGGACCGTACGGCCGAGACGACCCTCGACGAGGTCAAGGAGCGGCTGCGGGCCCACGCGGGCACCGACTTCGGGGCGCACTCGCCGCGCTGGCTGTCCCGGGTCGGGGACGCCACCCGGCAGGCCGAGCGCTACCGGGCCGGCCGGGTGCTGCTGGCCGGCGACGCGGCGCACATCCACCCGCCGACGGGCGGCCAGGGCCTCAGCCTCGGCGTCCAGGACGCGTTCAACCTCGGCTGGAAGCTCGCCGCCGAGGTCAACGGCTGGGCCCCGGCCGGCCTGCTCGACACGTACGAGGCCGAACGGCACCCGGTGGGCGCGGGCGTCATCGCCAACACCCGTGCGCAGACCGCGCTGCTGGAGAACACCGCCGGGGCGGTGGCGCTGCGGGAGCTGTTCTCGAAGCTGCTGGACTTCGAGGAGGTCAACCGGTACGTGACCGAGCTGACCTCCGCCGTCGGCGTCCGCTACGACCTCGGCGAGGGCCACGAGCTGCTCGGCCGCCGGATGCGGGACGTCACGCTGAAGACGGGGCGGCTCTACGAGCTGATGCACGCAGGCCGGGGCCTGCTCCTCGACCGGACCGGCGGGCTGCTGTCGGTGGCGGGCTGGGAGGACCGGGTCGACCACGTCGTGGACACCGGCGGGGAGCCGGACGCGCCCTCGGTGCTGCTGCGCCCGGACGGCTACGTGGCCTGGGCGGGCCAGGACCGGCGGGAACTCCTCGACCGCCTGCCCAGGTGGTTCGGCGCCGCCGGCTGACCGCCCGCCCGGGGCGGCGCGCGGACGGGGGTGCCGTCCCGGGCGTGGCCGGCCGGGCCCGCATCCGCGTGCGGGCCCGGCCGGTCCGGTGTTGAGGATCTGCGGGGGAACGGGTCAGTCGGTGCAGTACCTGTTGATCGCGGAGTCGAACGCGGCGGTGTAGGCCTTCGTGTAGGCCTCGTCGGCCTTCTTCTTGGCCTCGTTGTCGGCGGTCAGACCCTGGAGGTTCTTCAGCTTCGGCTTCGGCGCGGCGTCGCAGACGCCGGACTGTCCCAGTTCCTTGCCGTCGGTGAAGCCCTCACGGGTGCCGCGCTTGCGCTCGTTGTCGATGAAGTTCTTGTTGACCGCGTCCTGTGCTTCCTGGCCGCCCAGGCAGGTCGCCTTGGCCCCGTCCGTCTGGGAAGCGGTGTACTTGCCGGCGGGCAGGTCGGGGGCGGTGAACTTGCCGTCGTCGCCCGCGGTGACGAGGCTTCCGCCGTCGCCGTCGGAGCGGTCGACGATCACTTTGCCCTTGGTCTTGTCGAACCCTTCGCCGGTGACGATCACCTTGGTCGCGTCACCTGCCTTGGCCTCGACGAAGCACTGGGCCGTGGGGGCCGCCTGCGGGGTCGTGGCCCATGCGGCGGTGACCGGCCCGAGGGCGAGCGAGCAGGCCGCGAGCGGGATGAAGAGAGTGGTACGGGTGCGCTGGTTCATGTCGTTCCTCACCTCGGGGGCGGGAGGGGGGCGTGACCGGGGCGGGATCGCTCGAGGGGCGACGCCCAACGGCACGCGGTCGTTGAAGGCCGGAGCCGTACGCGGGGGCGGGTGCGCTCGACGCGCGACGACCGGCCCCGGAGGCAGTCCGTCCCTTCCATCGTCCCCCCTCCGCCCGGGCCTGTCGACCGGAGCCGGGCCGGCCTGCGGCCGGTGGCCGTTGCACGGTCGGCGACCTGCGTAACCCCTTGTCGGCGTGCGCCGTTGCGGTGCGTCCCGCGCCCGGGCGCGTCGGCGTGCGGGCGCATAAAATGGTGTGGTCACGCCCTGCGCCCGCCTGGGTTCCGGCACCCGACCACGGGCCCGGGGACCGCCCGTGGGCCGTGCCCCGGCCGAGACGTCCGGGCCGGGCCGGATCCACCCGTCCGAGAGGGCGACCATGACCGGCCACCTCCGGCGGCGGGCGTTCGGCCCGCTCGCCGTGCTGTCCACTCCCGCGCTGGTGCTGCTGACGGTCGTACCCGCCGCCGCCCGGCCGCTGCCCGCCGTGCCGGCCACCACGGCCGCTCCGGTGAGCGCCCCTTCGGTCTGCCACGGGTTGACGCAGGGTCAGGATCCGTACCACCGCGGCTGCCGCGAGGGCTACACCCAGGGCTCCAGCGCCGGCAACCGCGACGGCAAGCCGCCCGTCTGCCGCAAGACGCTACCGCCGTTGGTCCCGCCCAACCCCACTCCGTTCGTGCAGGGCAAGGCCGAGGGCTACAAGTACGGGTACGACCAGTCCTATGCGAAGTCGGCGGCGGCCAACAAGGCCGCGTGCGACGCGTTGAACAACCCGAAGCCGCAGCAGCCGCCGCCACCGCCGCAGCAGACGCAGGAAAGCATGTACGCCGCGGGGAAGTCCTCCGGGGAGGCCTGGGGCCGTGACGAGGGCAAGGCGTGCCTCCTCGCGCGCACCCACGCCCGTCTGGTGCCCCCCAAGCAGCCCGACCCGCTGGTCATCGCCTTCCAGAACGGCTACGCGCTCGGTTACGACACCGCCTTCGACGAGGCGTACCGCGAGAACTGCCTGAACAAATGACCGCGTGGTGATTGCGAGGTAGGACGATGAGGATGCGACGCGCTGCCGCCGGGACCGCGGCCGTACCACTTGCCCTGGTGTGCCTGTGGACGGCCCCGCCCGCCGAGGCGGCCAGCACCCACGTCATCACCATGACCGGAAGCCTCACGGTGTCGGACGCGCCGAGCCTCGGTTCGGGCCGCACCACGAGGACCATCTCCGTCCTCAAGGAGACCAAGCTGAGCCATGACAGGCCGACGGACACGATGACCCGGGAGTCGTGCGTGGGCGGCGAGACCCGCGGGATCCTGAACGTGCGGGTCACTCTCAGATCCGACGAGATGGTGGTGGTTTCCCCCACGCTCCAGCTCTTCGAGGGCTCGGACTGCCTCAACAACGACCTCGACGGCGAGGACCAGGGCATACAGACGGGCTTCAGGCCCGGGCAGAGCCTGACCAACTGGCAACTGGCCACCGAGAACGGTGAGGCCGGCTCCGACGACTACGCCCGGGCGAACTTCAGCCTGAAGCACGCCGCCGCCGCCGGCATGGGCATCGGCAGTCCGGCCGAGCCGTCGAACGTGGTCGCCACGAGGGACGCCGCCGACCCCACGCGCGTGGTGGTGGAGTGGAGCGACCAGGCGACCGACGAGAAGTGGTACGAGATCTCCAACAGCACCCTCGGGCAGATCAAGAAGGTGACCCCGAACAGCACCTCGCTCACCTGGACCGGACTGCCCGCGGACAGGCAGTGCTTCCAGGTGCGGGCGGTCAACCTCGTCGGCTCGTCGGACTGGACCCCGGTCAACGCCCGTTCCGAGTGCGCCTGATCCGCGCGGTCTGTCACGGTCCTGCCACAAGCATGAGTTGAATGTGTTCAAAACATGGGGGTGCGGGCCTACGCTGACGGCTCCGCAACAGGGGAGGGACCCGATGTCCGAGCACGCCGGCCACGCCGACAAGCCAGAACAGGCGAAACCAGACGGGCCCGCCCAGCCGCCGACTCGGCCGACTGGGCCGACTCCGCCGCCTCCGCCTCCGCCGGCCGCGCCCGGATTCGCCGGGCACGATCCGGCGGCCTGGCACCACTGGCAGATGGAGCAGCTCCGGCTGCGCCAGCAGCAGGCCCGGGAGGCGGCCGCCGCGCGCGCCGCGAACTCCATGTGGCGCCGGATCCGGCCCGCCGAGGCCGCGCCGATCCACACGGCCACCCTCGTCGCCGTGCTCGCGGCCGGCCTCACCACCGCCGTCGTCCTCGGGGACGGCATGGGCCCCGGGCTGCTGCTCGCGGTGCTGCCCGCCATGGTGGCCGCGTACGCCGCCGCCCGCGCGGCCGGGCGCAAGGCCCGCCCCTGGAGCCTGCTGTGGGCGGCCGGCTGCGTGGCGCTGCTCGCCGTCCCGGCACTGCGGGACTCCGCCTGGCCCGCCACGCTGGCGATCCTCGCCGCCGTGCTGCTGGCCGCGCTGGCCCTGCACGGAACCCGCGGCTGGCCCGGCGTACTGCTCGCCCCGCTCGGCTTCCTCGACAGCGCGGTCACCGGCGTCGGCTGGGCCTGGGCGGGCGTACGGTCGCGCGGCGGCGGCGCGGGCCGCGAGCGCTGGCTGTCCGTGGTCAAGGCGACGCTGGTGGCGGCGGTCCTGCTGCTCGTCTTCGGGGCGCTGTTCGCCTCCGCCGACGCGGCCTTCGCGGACCTGCTCGGCGGCCTGCTGCCCGACGTCTCGGTGGGGGAGGGGCCGTTCCGGTTCCTGCTCTTCCTGCTCGGCGCGGTCCTGGCGCTCGCCGCCGCCCGCACGGCCGCGGCCCCGCACCGCTGGGACCGGGTCAAGGCCCGGCAGTGGAAGGCGCGTTCCCGGGTGGAGTGGAGCCTGCCGCTGATCGTGCTGAACCTGCTCTTCGCCGGGTTCAACGCGGTGCAGCTGGCGGTGCTGTTCGGCGGCTACGACAAGGTGCTGGAGAGCACGGGCCTCACGTACGCCCAGTACGCGCGCCAGGGATTCTGGCAGCTCCTCTGGGCGACGCTGTTCGTCCTCGCGGTCATCGCACTCGCGCTGCGCTGGGCGCCGCGCGGCGGGGCCGGCGACCGGCGCCTGGTCCGCTCGGTACTGGGCACGCTGTGCCTGCTGACCCTGGTGGTGGTCGCGTCGGCGGTGCGCCGGATGGACCTGTACGTGGACGCGTACGGCCTGACGAGGCTGCGCCTGTCGGTGGTGACCATGGAACTGTGGCTGGGCCTGGTCATCGTGCTGCTGATGGCGGCCGGGATCGCGGGCGGGCGCTGGCTGGCCCGCGCGGTGGTCGGCAGCGCGGCGGCGACGGTACTGGCCTTCGGACTGGCCTCGCCGGACGGGATCATCGCGGAGTACAACGTCGCCCGCTACCAGCAGGACAACAAGCTGGACCTCGCCTACCTGCGCGACCTGTCGTCGGACGCCGCTCCCTACCTGGACCGCCTGCCCGAACCCCGCCGCTCCTGCGCCCTGATGGGCATCGAAGCCGACCTGCGCCGCGCGGCCGACGCCCCCTGGTACGCGACGAGCCTGGGCGAACACCGCGCCCGCCGGATCCTGCGCGAGCGCCCGGTCACGGCGACGGTCACGGAGTGCGGCCGACTGGGCGCGTACGGAAGCCGCGTGGAGTAGGGGGCGGGCGGCTACCGGGCGTCAGGCGCGGGAGTAGGAGCCGATGCCGATGAGGCAGTAGACGTACTCGTTGATGACGCTGCCGTTGATCGTGTACTGGTACGAGAAGCCGTACTCGGTGCGGGGGTTCTCGTCGCAGCGGCTCATGTCGTGGGTGCCGGGGAAGCGCTGGATGACCCGGTAGTGGGCGTCGGAGGCCGAGCAGGAGACCTCCTTCACGCCGTGGACGGTCTGCGCGGTGGTGGAGTCCGGGAGCTGGCCGTTGAGGCACGTGCCCGTGTCGAAGGGGCGCGGGGCCTCCTCCGTGGCCGGGGTGGGGTCGGGGGCGGGCGCGGAGGTTTCCGCGGACGTCGGTGGGCTGTACGTGGGCGGGCTGTACGTCGGCGGGGTGTACGTCGGCGGGGTGTACGGGGTGTACGTCGACCCGGCGGTGGGGGATGACGACGCCGTGGTGGCGGAGTCATCGTCGTCGGCGGTGGCCAGGGCGACGCCGGTGATCAGCGCCGCCACCACCCCGAACGCCACCAGGCACCCGACGGCCCCGCTCTTGCCCCCCGGGGCGGGCTGCGGGGTCGTCGTCGGCGGTGGTGCCGGAGGGCCGGACACCCGTATGCGGATGAGGACTTCGGTCTCGCCGACGCGGGCCCGGACGAGGTCGCCGTTGCGGGCCGGGGGTATGCGCAGGCGCTGGGGGCCGGCCGGCAGGGTGACGGGGATGACGACTCCCGTGGCGGCCTGTGCGGGGGTGAGCGTCAGCTCGATTTCCTGGGACGGCGACACCGGCTGCTCCTAGGGGTGGGGATGGACCCGCGGGGAATTCTGCCCGGTACGGGCCCGCTGACGCAGGCGTTCCGGCATGCGGGGCCGACGTGTGCACGCCGTCGACGGGGTGTGGAGCCGACGGGGAGATGGTGTACGAGGGGTGGTCCCGGGTGCGGGGGCGTGCGTAGATTACCGGCGGTAACACCGGGCCGACCGAGGAGAACGCCGTGGACGCAGCCGAGCCGAAGCCCGTCGAGCCCGTCGAGCCCGTCAAGACGATCGTGGGCGGGGTGGTGCGCGAGGTGTCCGTGCCGCCGCTCGCCGGGCCGGCCGCGAGCGGGTCCCTCGGGGACATACCGTTCCAGAACGCCCGCGAAGCCCCCCGCGAGGCCGTGCTCGCCCGCAAGGACCGGGACGGCACCTGGCGCGACGTCACCGCCGCCGAGTTCGCGCGCGAGGTCCTCGCCGTCGCCAAGGGGCTGATCGCCGAGGGGCTCGCGGAGGGCGACCGGCTCGCCATCATGGCCCGGACCACCTACGAGTGGACGCTGCTCGACTTCGCCGGATGGGCCGCGGGCCTGGTGACCGTACCCATCTACCCGACCTCCTCCGCCCTCCAGGCCCGCTGGATCATCCACGACTCCGGGGCCGTGGCCTGCGCCGTCGAGGACACCGTCCAGGCCCGGCTGATCAGCGCCGAGCGCGCCCACCTCCCCGGGCTCGCGCACCTGTGGGAGTTCGACACGGGCGCGCTGGCCCGGCTCGTCAAGGCCGGGGAACACCTCCCCGACGCGATCGTGCACGCGCGCAGGGCCGCCCGTACGCCCGACTCCGTCGCCACGCTCGTCTACACCTCCGGCACCACCGGCACGCCCAAGGGCTGCGTGCTCACCCACGGCAACTTCTACGCCGAGGTCGACAACGCCGTGGAGCTGCTGCACCCCGTCTTCCGGTCCGTGAGCAAGGACCCCGCCTCCACCCTGCTGTTCCTGCCGCTCTCGCACGTCTTCGGGCGGATGGTCGCCGTCGGCTGCCTGCGCGCCCGGGTCAAGCTGGGGCACGCGCCGAGCATCCGGACCGAGGAACTGCTCGCCGACCTCGCCGGCTTCCAGCCGACCTTCCTGCTCGCCATCCCCTACGTACTGGAGAAGGTCTACAACACCGCCCGCGCCACCGCCGAGAAGATGGGCCGGGCCGCCTCCTTCGACCGGGCCGCCCGCATCGCCCGGCAGTACGGGGAGGCCGTGGAAGGAAAGGCGCCCGGGATGGGGCTGCGGGCCGCCCGTGCCCTGTACGACCCGCTCGTCTACCGCCGCATCCGGGCCGCCCTCGGGGGCAGGGTGCGCTACATCCTCAGCGGCGGCTCCCCCCTCGGGCGGCGCCTCGCCGCCTTCTACACCGGCGCGGGGATCGACGTCTTCGAGGGCTACGGGCTGACGGAGACCACCGCGGCCTCGACCGTCACCCCGCCCCAGCGCCCCCGGCTCGGCACCGTCGGCTGGCCCCTGCCGGGGACGGCGGTGCGCATCGCCGACGACGGGGAGGTGCTGCTGCGCGGCCGGCACGTCTTCGCCGGGTACTGGAACGTGGCCGCCCACCAGCCGGGGCAGTGGCTGGCCACCGGGGACATCGGCGAGCTGGACGCCGACGGGTACCTGACCATCACCGGCCGCAAGAAGGACCTGATCATCACCTCGGGCGGCAAGAACGTCGCCCCCGCACCCCTGGAGGACTGGCTGCGCGCCCACCCCCTGGTCGGCCAGTGCCTGGTGATCGGCGACAACCGCCCCTACATCGCGGCCCTCGTCACCCTGGAGCCGGACGGGCTCGCCCACTGGCGGCAGATGCACAAGAAGCAGGGCGTGCCCGTCCGCGAGCTGGTCACCGACCCGGAGCTGCTGGCCGAGCTCCAGCGGGCGGTGGACGAGGCGAACAAGCTGGTGTCACGGGCCGAGTCCATCCGCCGCTTCACCGTCCTGCCGGGGGAGTTCAGCGAGGAGCGGGGCCACCTGACCCCCTCCCTGAAGCTCAAGCGCGGCGCCATCGCCCGGGACTACGCGAGCGAGATCGACGAGCTGTACCGGGCGCCCCGCACCGCCTGACCCGGGCGGCCGTCCCGAGGGGCGGGGGCGCCGGGGCCCGCTTATGGTGGGCTGGGCCGACCGGTCCGGGGGGCGACCCGAGGAGGGCGCATGCCCCGTCCCCGTCCCCGTACCGCTGCCTCTGCGGCAGGCGCGGCCTGCGCGGTGGTGCTGGCCGCGTCCCTCACCGCCGCCCCCGCCGCCCCCGCCGCTCCCGCCGCTCCCGCGGTTCCGGCGGCCGCCACGGAGACCGGCCCGCGCATACGCTGGGGGGACTGCCCCCTCGAACGCGTGCCCGCGGCGATGCGGTGCGCGGAGGTGACCGTCCCCCTCGACCACGCCGACCCCGCCAAGGGCACCACCCGGATAGCCGTCGCCCGCATCCCCGCCACCGCCCCCGGCCGCAGGCCCCTCGGCTCCCTGCTGCTGAACTTCGGCGGCCCCGGCGGCCCCGGGATAGCCTCACTGGCCGCCGACCCCAAGCCCTTCGCGAAGCTCGGCGAGCGCTACGACATCGTCGCCTTCGATCCCCGCGGCGTCGGCCTCAGCACCCCGGTCTCCTGCGGCGGCTCCCAGGAGACCGGCGACGAGGCGCCGGGGGACGCGGCCTCCCAGCTGGCCGCACTCCGCGCCGTCGCCGAGCGGTGCGCGCTGCACTCCGGGCCCGTGCTCCCGTACATCGGCACCGTCAACGTCTCCCGGGACATGGACCGCATCCGCGAGGCCCTCGGCGACAAGAAGCTCAACTACCTCGGCTTCTCCTACGGCACCCGGCTCGGCGCCGTCTACGCCGCCCAGTTCCCCGGGCGGACCGGCCGGATGGTCCTCGACGGGGTCGACACCCTCACCGAACCGCTCACCGAGCAGGCCCTCGTCTCCGCACGCGGCCAGCAGCGGGCCCTGGAGAACTTCCTCGCCTGGTGCGCCCACCAGAACGACTGCGTCTACGGCACCAACACCCGCACCGCCCGCGAGAAGGTCGAGGCCCTGGTCGAACGGCTCGACGAGCAGCCGCTGGTCGGGGACGACGGCTCCCACTTCACCGGCCAGGACGCGGTGGGGGCCATCGGGGCCGCCCTGTACTCCAGGAGCCTGTGGCCCGACCTCGCCGAGGCCCTCGCCCGCGTGGAGCGCGACCGCGACCCGGTCCCGCTGACGGAACTGGACGGCCCGGCCGAATCACCGCCCGTCGACGGCCCTGCCAAGATCCCCGACGACAACGCCGAGGCCGCCCTCACCGCCGTGAACTGCGCCGACGACCCCGACCGGAGCAACGACGGGGCCAGCCCGGAGGCCGTCGAGCAGGAGATCCGCGACCTGCGGGACGAGTTCCACCGGACCTCCCCCGTCTTCGGGCCGGGCCAGCTGATGACCGTGCTGTCCTGCTACGGCCGCCCCGCCGGCACCGACTTCATCCGCCGCATCGACCACCCGGGAGCGCCCCGGATGCTCCTCGTCGGCACGCGCGGCGACCCGGCGACCCCGTACGAGTGGACCGAGGAGACGGCCCGCCGGCTCGGCTCGGCGGTGGTGATCGACCACAAGGGCGACGGGCACACCGGCTACGCCGCCTCCGCCTGCGTACGCGGGTACGTCGACGACTTCCTGACCGCCGGGAAGCTGCCGGGCGGGACGCGCTCCTGCCCCGCCGGGGAGTGAACCGGCGGGGCGGGAACGGTGCGGCGGCTCAGCAGTCCGGGCGGGTGGCGCGGCCCGCGAAGCGGTCCGCCAGCCAGTCGCCGACCGCCGGGGAGTGCGTGATGACCCCGCTGACGTGCTCGCCGAGCACGATGGTGTCGAACTGGACGTCCGCGCCCCGCGCGCACCACTCCGAGCGCAGCTGCCGCCCGACCGCGTACGGGATCAGCTCGTCGCCGAGCGCGTGGTACTGGAGCACGGGCGCGGCCGGCGCGGTCCGGCCCAGCCGGCTCTGGTCCAGGCGGGCCTGCCAGTCGGGCTGCGCGAGCGGGTCGCGGGTGGTCAGGTCGGAGATCCGCTTGAAGGAGCCCGCGACGGCGTCGACCGCCACGCAGTTCTCCTTCATCCCGGCCACCAGTGCCCGGCCCGCCGGGTTGAGGTACGAGTCGAGCTTGAGCTCGGGGAAGGCCGCGTCCTGGCCGGCCGCCGCCATGAAGATCAGCCCGGAGCCGTAGGAGCCGTTGTTGAAGGCGGCCACCTTCATCAGGTCGGCGGGGACACCGCCCGTCGCCGTCCCCTTCACCTTCAGTTCGGGGGCGTACGAGCCCTGCAGCTCGGCCGCCCAGCTGCTCGCCTGGCCGCCCTGCGAGTAGCCCACGATCCCGACCGGGGTGTCGGCGGACAGCCCGGTCCCGGGCAGCCGGATCGCGGCGCGGGCGGCGTCGAGCATGGCGTGGCCCGCCGAGGGGCCGACCGTGTAGGTGTGGACGCCGGGGGTGCCGAGGCCCTCGTAGTCGGTGACGGCCACGGCCCACCCGCGCTGGGTGTACTGCTGGATGAGGTTGGCCTCCATGGAGGTGCCGTTCGGGAGGTTGCCGCTCGGCGCGCAGGAGTCTCCCAGGCCCACGGTCCCGACGGCGTACGTGATCAGCGGGCGCGGGCCGGTGCGGCCGTCCTGCGGGACGATGACGGTGCCCGAGACCACGTTCGGTGCGCCGTCGGCGGTGGTCGAGCGGTAGTGCACCTTCCAGGCCTTGGTGCCGGTGGGCTGGCCGGGCAGCGGGTGGAAGGCGGAGGGGGCGCTGCCGACGATGTCGCCGGGGCGGCCTTCGGAGGCCTCCTCGGCGGTGGCCGCGGGGATCTGGGCGGCGAAGGCCAGGGCGGACAGTACGGCCGTGGCGGCGAGCGCGGTGCTGCGCAGACGCATGGCGGATCTCCCAACGTGCGTGGGGGTGGGGGCAGGTGAGGCGACGTTAGTGACCGACCGGTCGGCATGTCGCTGACCGGAAAGCTCACCTTTCCTGACCGGGGCTCCCACCCCCCGCCCGCCGCGCCACCGCCGGGCGGCCGGACGCCCCGACAGGGGGGGCAGCACGAAGCCGTGACCGGCCGCCGCGCGGGCGCCCGCGCCCCCGCGCTACCCGCCCGAGGCGATCCGGTAGGCCCCCGGCGTCGTCCCCGTCCAGCGGCGGAACGCGCGGTGGAAGGCGGTGTCCTCCGAGAAGCCCAGCCGGGCGGCGAGCTCCGCGATCGGCTCCCCGCCCTCGGCCAGCCCCGCGATCGCCGCGTCCCGCCGCACGTCGTCCTTGAGCTGCTGGAAGGAGGTCCCCTCCTGCCGCAGCCGGCGCCGCAGCGTCGCCGGGGACACCGCCAGGCGCGCCGCCACCTCCCCGAGCTCGGGCAGCCGCGGCGAGCCGCGCAGCCGCCGCGTCAGGGTCCGGCGCACCTGCTCGGCGACCGTGGTCCCGTACTCGGGGCGCGACAGCAGGTCGAAGGGGGCACGGCGCAGCATCGCGTCGAGCGCGGCCTCGTCCCGCACCAGCGGCGCGGTCAGCCAGCGCGCGTCGAAGACGGCCTCCGTCCGCCCGGACCCGAAGCGCACCGGACAGCCGAAGAGGGTGTCGTACTCGTCCCGGTGCGGCGGCGGGGGATAGGCGAAGGCGGCGTGGACCAGGGGGATCCGCCGTCCGACGAGCCAGCTGCAGAGCCGGTGCCAGATCGCGAGGACGCACTCGGTCAGGAAGCGCTCCTCGTCCCCGTCGAAGTCGTTGCGGACGGTGAACCGGGCCTGCCCGTCCGAGGTTTCCAGGGCCAGCTCCGGCCCGCCCGGGAACAGCCCGTAGAAAGCCGCCGCCCGTTCCACGGCCGCCCCCAGGTCCCGGCAGCCCAGGCAGGCGTGGCACATCATCGCGAAGGTGCCCGGCCGGCTCGGCACGGCGGACAGCCCGAGGAACTCGTCCTGCGTGGTCCGGTACAGGGCCCGGAAGAGCCGCGCGAACTGCGCGGGCGTGATCCGCGCCCGGTCGTCGCCGAGCAGCAGTGGCGGGATCTGCGCCTCCTGGAGCAGCGGCACCAGGTCGAAGCCGGCGCGCCGCGCCCCCGCGAGCACGGCCCGCACGTGGTGCACGGTGATCGTCCGCCTCCCCATGGCTTCGACGGTAGCCCCAATGAGCGCTGCGGTCAGCGGGGGTGACGCTTCCGGTCATGCCGGGCGGGGGCCGGGCGTGCCCACCATCGGGGGTCACCTATCCCGGGAGGGCAAGCGATGGACGGTCGTCCGAGCACGCTGGCGGTGTTCACCCAGTGGACGGAGGAGAGGTACGCGGACGCCACGGCGCTCCGCTTCCGCACTCCGGAGCGCGACGGCTGGGAGACCCGTACGTACGCCGAACTCGGCGCCGCCGTACGCGAGACCGGACGCACCCTGCTCGGGCTGGGCGTCGGGGCCGGGGAGCGGGTGGCGGTGCTCGCGGAGACCCGGCCCGAGTGGACGTACACCCACTTCGGGATCCTGGCGGCGGGCGCGGTCCTGGTGCCCGTGTACCCGACGGCGGGGGAGGAGGAGATCGCCTGGGTGCTCTCCGACTCCGAGGCGGTGGTGGCCGTCTGCGAGGACGCGGCCCAGGCGGCCCGGGTGGAGGCGCTGCGGCCGAAGCTGCCGGCGCTGCGGGCGGTCGTACGCATGGACGGGGCGGTACGGGCCGGGGCGGCGGCCCCGAAGGACGCGCAGGCTCCGGACGCCGAACTGGCCGCGCGGGCCGCCGCCGTGACCCCCGCGGCGGACGCCGCGATCGTCTACACCTCCGGTACCACGGGCCTGCCCAAGGGCTGCCGGCTCACGCACGGCAACCTCGGGGCCATCCAGGACGCCACCCTCCCCCTGGTCCAGGGCGGGCCCGGCGACTCGACGTACCTGTACCTGCCGCTGGCGCACCTGCTGGCGCAGCTGATCCAGTTCACCACCCTGCTGGAGGGCGGGGAACTGTGCTACTTCGGGGGCCGGGTCGAGGACGTGGTGGCGGAACTGGCCGGGGCCCGGCCGACCCACCTGCCGTCGGTGCCCCGGCTGTTCGAGAAGGTCCACGCGGTGGTGCTGGGCCTGGCGGAGGGGCGGGAGGGCGGCCGGGAGCGCTTCGACGAGGCGGTCCGGCTGGGCGTGCTCGCCGCCGACGGGGCCCTGCCGCGGGAGCTGCGCCCGGCGTGGGAGGCGGCGGAGGAGTCCCTCTACGCCCTGGTCCGGGCCGCCTTCGGGGGCCGGCTCAAGTGGGCCCTGACCGGCGGCGCCCCGATCGCCCCCGCCACCCTCGACTTCCTGCGCGCCTGCGGGATCCGGGTGTTCGAGGGCTACGGGATGACCGAGTCGGCCGGGGTGATCAGCCTCAACCACCCCGACGCCGTCCGGTACGGCACGGTGGGCCGGCCGATAGCGGGCTGCGAGGTGCGGATCGCCCCGGACGGGGAGGTGCTCGCCCGGGGCCCGATGGTCTTCCCGGGCTACCACGCGAACCCCGGCGCGACGGCCGGGGCCCTGGACGCGGACGGCTGGCTGCACACCGGGGACCTGGGCGAACTGGACGCCGACGGCTTCCTGTCCATCACCGGCCGCAAGAAGGAGCTGATCATCACCTCGGCCGGCAAGAACATCACCCCGACCGAGGTGGAGTTCGCCGTCCAGACCGCCTCCCGCTTCGTCTCGCGCGCGGTCCTGATCGGCGACCGCCGCCCCCACCCGGTGGCCCTGATCACCCTGGACGCCGAGGAGGTCGCCGCCTGGGCCGCCCGCGAGTCCCTGGACCTCGGCCCGGCCCCCGCCGCGCACCCGGCGGTGCGGGAGCTGGTGGCGGCGGCCGTCGCCGCGGCCAACGCCACCGTCTCCCGCCCGGCCCGCATCCGGGCCTTCCGCGTCCTGGACGAGGAGCTGTCGGTCGGCGCCGGCACCCTCACCCCGACGCTGAAGGTGCGCCGCGCGGAGGTGGCCAGGCGCTACGCGGCCGAGATCGAGGAGCTGTACGCCCCGTCCCGTTAGGAGAGGGCGAGCCGCAGCCGGGCCAGGCCCTCGGTGATCTCCTGCGGGGTGTGCGTGGTGAACGACAGCCGCAGCGTGCGCGGGTCCGGGGTGCCCGTGAAGAAGGGGGCCCCGGGCACGTACGCCACGTCGTGCCCGACGGCGGACTTCAGCAGGGCCCCCGCGTCGTACCCCTCGGGGAGGCGGGCCCACACGAACATGCCGCCCTCGGGGCGGTTCCACTCCGAGCCCGCCGGGAGCGCCGTCCCGAGTCCCGCGAGGAGGGCGTCGCGGCGGGCGCGGTAGGCGTCCCGGACCCGCGCGACGTGGGCGTCGAGGTCCCGGGCGCCGAGGTAGTGGGCGGCGGCCAGCTGGTCCACCGTCGAGGTGTGCAGGTCCGCCGCCTGCTTGGCGACGACCGCCGCGCGGTACAGGGCGGCGGGGGCGCGCAGCCAGCCCAGGCGCAGCCCCGGGGCCATCACCTTCGAGAAGCTGCCGAGCAGGGCGGTGCGGTCCTCGGCGCCCGGGTGGGCGGCGATCCAGGGCTCGTGGGCGCCCTCGTAGCGGAGGTCGCCGTACGGGTCGTCCTCCACCAGCCACAGCCCGAGCCGGGCCGCGGTCCGGGCCACCTCGGCCCGGCGGTCTCCCGGCAGGGTGCGGCCGGTCGGGTTCTGGAAGGTGGGGATCGTGTAGAGCAGTTTCGGCCGCTCCCGGGCGGTGATCTCGGCGAGGGCGTCGGGGAGCAGGCCCTGCCCGTCGCAGGGCACGGCTATGACCCGGGCCCCGGCCAGGGCGAAGCACTGGAGGGCCGCCAGGTAGGTGGGGTTCTCGACGAGCACCGTGTCGCCCGGCTCCAGGAGGGTGGCGGCGAGGAGGGTGAGCCCCTGCTGGGAGCCGGTGGTGACCAGGACGTCCCGCGCCGAGGTGGCCAGGCCCCGCGCGGCGGCCCGGGCGGCGACGGCCGAGCGCAGTTCGGGGGCGCCCTCGGTGGTGGAGTACTGGAGGGCCCGGGCGGCTCCGGCGCCGGTCAGGACGGCGTCGTACGCCGCGCGCAGGCCCTCGGTGTCGAAGAGCTCGGGCGCGGGCAGGCCCCCGGCGAAGGAGATCACCCCGGGGCGTTCGGTGAGCGCGAGGATCTCCCGCACGGGCGAACCGCCCACGGCGCGCGCACGCGCGGCGAAGGCGGGCGGAGCGGTGGCGGGCCCGGCGGTCGCGGCGGTGGCGGGCCCGGATCCGGCGGGCGTGGCGGCGGCGGTGCTCGGGGGCATGGGGCGGCTCCTTCGGTGGCGGGTGGCCGCAGCCTAACGGGGAAAGGTGCAGAGGGCAGCTACCTTTCCGGTGGCTGAACACCGCACGCCCCCTCCACAACTGACGTGGCATCAGATACACCGGTGCCATGACGAGAGAAGAGCGGGAACGAGAAGACACCCGGGCCGGCGACTACGCGGAGCTCGCGGCCGTCGGCCCGTACGGGGTCCGCCCCGGCCACGCCCTGATCACCATGGTGGAACCGCACCCGGGCCACGAGTACGCGTACAACCGCTGGTACGAGGACGACCACTACTACGCCGGTGCCATGGCCATGCCCTGGATGTACGCCGGCCGCCGCTGGGTGGCCACCCGCGAGCTCCAGGAGCTGCGCTACCCCGAGAAGTCGGCGGTCGCCCAGCCCGTCACCGCCGGCTGCTACATGTCGACGTACTGGGTCACCGAAGGCCGCTACGACGAGCACATGAAGTGGACCGTCGGCATCAACAAGCGGCTGAACCGCGACGGCCGGGTCTACCAGGACCGCACGCACGTCTTCACGGCCTTCCAGGACCACGAGGCCACGGTCTACCGCGACGGGGCCGCGGGCCCCCGGGACTTCCACGCCCTCGACCACCCGTACGCCGGGCTGGTCCTCCAGGTCGTCGACGCCGACGGGCCGGAGCGGCGGGCGGAGCTGCTGGAGTGGCTGCGCTCCCGGGCGCTGCCGCGGCGGCTGCACGGCTCACCGGCGGCGATGGTCACGGTCTTCCGGCCGACCCCGCTGCCCGGGGACCGGATGACCTACGTCAAGCAGGTCGAGGGGGTCGGCACCCGGCTCACGCTGCTGTGGTTCCTGGAGGCCGACCCGCGCACCTGCTGGGACCGCTTCCAGGGGCTGGACGCGGAGGTCGCGGAGTCGGGGCTCGGGCGGGTGGAGCTGGTCGCGCCGTTCGTCCCGACGGTGCCGGGCACCGACCGGTACGTGGACCGGCTGCGCTGACGGCCGCCGGGAGCGGCGGTGGACACGGCCGAGCCCCCTCGGCCAGGACGGCGGGCCGGTCGAGAGGGCTCCGTACGGGGTGCTGCGGTGTGGGGGGTTCGGACGGTTCAGGCGAGGTGCCCCAGTCCGCCTTCGACCACACCGGTGACGAAGGAGGTCCAGGAGCCCGGCGCGAAGGTGAGGGACGGACCGTCCTGCACCTTCGAGTCGCGGACGGCGATGGCCTGCGTGACGGGGGACTTGACCTCGACGCAGGCCCCGTTTCCGCCGGAGTAGGAGGACTTGGTCCAGTTTTCCGTGCCGCCCTGACGAATAGCCATGTTCTTCTCCGGTTCAGCGAGTAGTTCCGGTTGCGTGTCGGCCGGGGATATCCCCGGCCGACGTGATCGACGCTACCGGCAGCTCCCGATGGCCGAAGGAGGCATTCACTCGACCGGGTGGCATATTCCATTCAGGCCTTATGTGGCCGGGGACCGACGGTGTACCGTGCTGGCCCCCTCACCACTTCCGTCCGCTTCCCGCCGCTCCGCGGAGTCCGCGGTCAGTTCGCCTTGCCCGCGTGCTGCTCGATGATCTCGGAGATGAACTGCCGGGTCTGGTCCACGTTGAGGGCCTGGGCGCGCAGGTGCTCGTACATCACGCTGTATTTCTGGACGTCGTTGGCCTTCTCCAGGTACAGATCGCTCGTGACGCCCTCGATGTAGACGACCGTCGAGTCCGACGCGTCCGGGAATTCCAGAATTGCGTACTGCCCGTTCATTCCCGGATGGGCGCCCATCGTGAAGGGCATCACCTGCACGGTGATGTACGGCTGCTGCGACTGCTCTATCAAGTACTCCAGCTGCCGGATCATCAACTGCGGGTCGCCCACGTGCCGGCGCAGCGCCGCCTCGTCGATGACCGCCCACAGGCGCAGCGGACCCACGTCCGGATTGTTGTTCTCCGTCTCGGACAACCGTTTCTGGCGGTGCATGCGCACCTGGACGCGCTTCTCCACATCGGCGGGCGCCGTCTCGGGCAGCGCACCGCGGATCAGCGCCTGGGCGTACTCGGGGGTCTGGAGCAGGCCGGGGACCATCTGGGGCTCGTAGGTGCGCAGGCTGGCCGCGTCGGTCTCCAGGCCGATGTAGACGCTGTAGGGGATCTCCCCGAAGGCGTGCCACCAGCCCTGCTGGCGGGAGTCCTTGGCCATCTGCATGAGGGAGTCCACGAGCCGGGGGTCCTCGACCTCGTACACCTCGCACAGGTCGCGGACGTCGCGCTGGCTGATGGACCGGCGGCCGTTCTCCAGACGGCTGATCTTGGACTGGGAGACGAGGAGGCGCTCGGCGACCTGCTCGGCCGTCATGCCCTTGTCCTCGCGGAGCTTGCGCAGCTCCATGCCCAGTCGGCGGCGTCGGACGGTGGGATTGACATTGGACGCCACGTGGACGGCACCTCCGCCTTCTTCTGTCGCTGTCTCGCTGAGTGTCTGGTGTTCAGCAGACTGCCACCGAAGGGTGCGACGGCGCTGGGGAACGCGTGAAAGCGGCACGCGGGGTGGCGAAGCCGTCTCGTCGGCCTCGCCACCCCGCGTCCGGGCGGCTCCGGGGCCGGGTCTTGGGGGACCTCCGGCCGCGGTGTCGGTGGTTCGGTGGATCTGTGCCCCGCTGGCGGATCAAGGGGTGTCGCGGGTCGTGCGGGTCATGCGGGTGGTACGGGTACCCGTGCCGTCGCTCAGTGCGCGGCCGCGCGGGCCATCGCACCCGTCCGGCGCGGCTGGAGCGGAACTCCGCCGGTCGCCGTGGCCCGGACGGCCGGCTGCGGCTGTGCGGCGCGGTCGCGGCGCGGCTGTGCGGCCACGCCGTTCTGGACGTCCATCACGGCGTGCGCGACGAGACCGCCCATCGGGTCGTGCCGGATCAGGTCCCGCAGCCGGGACCTGGACGACCGCCCCTCGTTGCCGGGGTACAGGTGCTTGCCGAGTCCGACCGCGTGGGCCAGCGCGGCGAGCGCCGCGGTCCGCGGGTCCGGCGGTACGCCGGTGCGGATCGCACTGTCGAGCCGGGCACGGATCTCCCGGCTGATCGCCGTGTCCGTCGCCTGGTAGCGAGTCGTCGGCAGCACCCCGCACATCTGTCCCGCGACGGCATGCACCATGCCGCAGCGCTCCAGGTGCGCGAGGTAAATCTGGCGGAGCCCCAGCCGGGGTCCGCCGATCCAGTGGACGGCCCGTACCGGGCTGCCGCGCCTGCGCAGCAGTTCCAGTGCGGAGTCCAGAGTCGGATCTCCTGTCGGCCGTGGCATCACCACGGCGATACGATCCCCGTCAGGGGCTATCCGTCCTGCCAGAGCCAGCTCCACTAGCTGTGCCCCGGCCAGGCCGAGGTCGAGCGACTGCGGCTGCGCCGTGGTACCCGTGGCCGGGTCCAAAGCGAGCAGCAGAAGCTCCTCCGGAATTGTTCTGCGGCTCCTGCCCATCCATGCCTCCCCGCGTGGATGAGTGACAGGGTGACGCCTCTCACATTCATCTGTCGAGAGCGCCTGTTCGCTTTGTCGGGGAACCAGTAGCTATGTCGTTCTCGTCTAGCGGTTGGGCGATGCCCCCTAGACGGGACACTGTTAGACGGTTCGGACAGTGACCGGACAGCGATCGAGGAGGAACGGTGGCGGGCGAGTCCCCCGACAAGTCGGTAGATGAAGGAGCGTCCGGGGAGCAGGACCCGAGGCTGTCGGTCTTCCAGCCGCGAGACCCGCTGAAGGAGGCCGTGGCGGCGTGGGTCGCGACGGCCGAGCCGGACGAGCAGGCGGAGGAAGCGGACCCGGAGCCCGGGCCCGCCCCGTCGCGGCCGTCCCCCGGTCGGGTGGACCCGAAGACCCCGGTGGCGGGCGTGGTCCGCCAGTCCCCGTCCCGGGAGCGGGGCGCCGACTCGCCCGCCGGCTCGCCTGCGGCGAAGCCGGCCGACTCGCCCGCGGCGAAGCCGGCCGGGGACGCGGACGAGCCCGAGGGCGGGTCCCGTTCCGGGTCCGCGAAGCCGTCCGGGGACGTCCGTACCAAGGCGTTCGGGGTCGTGACGCCGGATCCCGCGCCCGAGGCGGAGAAGCCGCGTTCCGCTTCGGCGGACGCCGACCCGAGCGCGGCGAAGCCGGCCGCGGGTGCCGGCAAGGCCGACGCCGAAGCCTCCGACGAGCCGGCCGCGAAGCCGTCCGGGGACGTACGCACCACCGCGTTCGGGGTCGTGACGACCGACCGCGCCCCCGAGGCCGACAAGCCCGCCCGGGACCCGCGTACCGCGGCCGCCGACGGCGAGCGCACCGCCGTCTTCCGTGCCGTGAAGCCGGGTTCCGCTTCCGCCGATGCAGGGAAGGCCTCGGGTGGCGCCGGTTCGGCGCCCGAAGAGCCGTCCGCGGAGGCGGAGAAGCCGTCCGCGCCGGAGGCCGGCGAGCCCGCCGCCGACAGCGAGCGCACCGCCGTCTTCCGTGCCGTGAAGCCGGGTTCCGCTTCCGCCGATGCCGGGAAGGCCTCGGGTGGCGCCGGTTCGGCGCCCGAAGAGCCGTCCGCGGAGGCGGAGAAGCCGTCCGCGCCGGAGGCCGGCAGGCCCGCCGCCGACAGCGAGCGCACCGCCGTCTTCCGTGCCGTGAAGCCGGGTTCCGCTTCCGCCAAGCCGGGTTCCGGTTCGGCGGACGCCGCGAAGCCCGCCGCGAAGCCGTCCGCCGACGTGCGGACCACCGCGTTCGGTGTGGTGAAGCCGGACGCCGATGGCGACGCCAAGGGCGACAAGAAGCCGGCCACGCCCCCGGCGGACTCCGACAGTGAGCGCACTGCCGTCTTCCGCGCGGTGAAGCCGGGTTCTGCTTCGCCTGACGCCGACAAGCCCGCCGACAAGCCCGCCCGGGACCCGCGTACCGCGGCCGCCGACGGTGAGCGCACCGCCGTCCTCCGTACCGTGAAGCCCGGTTCCGCTTCCGCCGATGCCGGGAAGGCCTCGGGTGGCGCCGGTTCCGCGCCCGAAAAGCCGTCCGCGGAGGCGGAGAAACCGTCCGCGCCGGAGGCCGGCAAGCCCGCTGCCGACAGCGAGCGCACCGCCGTCTTCCGTGCCGTGAAGCCGGGTTCCGGTTCGGCGGACGCCGCGAAGCCCGACGCCAAGGGCGCCAAGGGCGCCGAGGACACCAAGAAGCCGGCCACGCCCCCGGCGGACTCCGACAGCGAGCGCACTGCCGTCTTCCGCGCGGTGAAGCCGGGTTCCGCTTCGCCCGACGCGGAGCGGGAGACCCCGGCCGGGAAGCCCGCCGGCAAGCCCTCCGCCGACGTGCGGACCACCGCGTTCGGCGTGGTGAAGCAGGACTCCGCGGGCGCCAAGGGTGCCGAGAAGCCCGAGAAGTCCGAGAAGCCCGGGACGCCCGGGACGCCCGGGACGCCCTCCGGGGAACCGGCCGAGGCCGACACCCCGAAGGCCGGCACCGACAAGCCCGGGAAGCCCTCCCGGGACCCCCGCGCCGCAGGCTCCGGCGGCGAGAGCGACCGCCGCGTCAGCACCTTCGTACCGCTGCGCGGCGAAGGCGGGGCCGCCCCCGCCGCGAAGCCCCCGGTGAAGCCCGCCCCGCCGGCCCCGCCCCGGCTGGACCCCAGCGAGCGGACCACCCAGCAGCCGCTGCCGCCCCGGCCGCCGCTCGACATGCTGGCGGACCTCACCAACAACCCGCCCCCGCCGCCCACCCCGATGCGGAACGTGATCCGGCGGGTCAAGATCTACGCGCCGATCGTGCTGCTCCTGGCCGTCGTGATCGCCGTCGTGCAGCTGGTGCGTCCGCTGCCCGCGCCGAAGCTCAAGCTGACCGCGAAGGCCACGTACACCTTCCCCGGCGGGGCGCCGAACCTGCCCTGGCCGACCGAGGGCCAGGCGTCCATGGCCGCCGCCGGCCTCGGCACGATCGGCAGCTCCGGCGAGCAGAAGCCGGTGCCGATCGCGAGCGTCACGAAGTCGATGACGGCGTACATCATCATGCGCGACCACCCCTTCAAGAAGGGTGAGAAGGGCGCGATGATCGACGTCGACAAGACCGCCGAGACCGAGGGCCAGAAGGACAAGTCGGACAACGAGTCCACCCTCAACACGGTCAAGGAGGGCGACAAGATCTCCGAGTACGACGCGATCGCCGCCCTGATGATCCCGTCGGCCAACAACATCGCCCGGCTCCTCGCGCGCTGGGACTCCGGTTCCCAGGAGGCGTTCGTCAAGAAGATGAACGACACCGCCAAGGAACTCGGCATGACCAACACCACCTACACCGACCCCTCGGGCCTGGACGCCACCACCGTCAGCACCGCCGAGGACCAGGTGAAGCTCGGCCTGAAGATCGTCGAGATCCCGGCGCTGGTGGACATCACCCGCATGCCCAGCTGGACCGACCAGACCGGCAAGACCTGGCCGAACTGGAACCGCCTGGTCCCGTTCAACGACTCCCTCGGCATCAAGACCGGTACGACGACCAAGGCCGGCGGAAACCTCCTCTTCGCCGCCCAGAAGAAGGTCGGCGACACCAACCAGCTGCTCGTCGGCGCGGTCCTCGGCCAGCACAAGCCGCCGATCATCGACTCCGTCATCGCCGCGAGCCGCTCGCTGCTGATCGCCACGCAGAAGGAGGTCCAGGGCGCGCCCGTCGTGAAGAAGGGCCAGGTCGTGGGCTACGTGGACGACGGGCTCGGCGGTCACACGCCGGTCGTCGCCACCGCCGACGTCCAGGCGGTCGGCTGGTCCTCGCTGACCGTGGACATCAAGCTCGGCGACGGCGGCACCGCGATCCCGGAGTCGGCGAAGGCCGGCACCCAGGTCGGCGTGCTGACCGTCGGCGACGGTGCCAGCCAGGTCAAGGTGCCGGTGGCGCTCCAGCGCGCGCTGGACACCCCGGGCTTCGGCAGCAAGCTGACCCGGATCGGCTGACGGCCGGAGCGGCGCGGCGCCCCGGGCAACCCCGGGGCGCCGCGCCGCGTCCCGGTAGTCGTACGAGAGGGTGTCGTCGTGACCACAGCCGAGCAGCAGCACAGGCCGACCGGGCAGCCGGAGCCCCCGCGCGGGCCCGCCGTGCCCGCCGGCCCGGTCGGCCGCGCGCTCGGGTGGGCGCACCGGAACCCGGTGCTCGTGGCCACCGCCGCGGCGGCGGTCCTGCACGTCGTCTGGTTCTTCTGCTTCGCCAACAGCGGCGGGGACCTCGCCGCGCAGGACGCCTGGGCGGAGTTCGTCGGCCGGCACCCCGACACGGCGTACAACCTCGCCTGGTACGGGGGGATGCACCCGGTCTCGTACAGCGTCGTGTCCCCGTACGTGATGCACGTGCTCGGCGTCCGGACCACGATGATGATCGCCGGCACCGCCTCGGCCGCGCTCCTCGCACTGATCCTCACCCGCTGCCGCGGAGCCGTCCGGCGCCCCCTGTGGCCGGCCCTGGCCGGGGTCTACGGGCTGCTGTGCAACGCGCTGTCCGGCCGGGTCACCTTCGGGCTCGGCACCCTCTTCGCGCTCGGCGCGGTCGCCGCCGTCTTCTGCTGGCCCCGCAAGTGGGCCCGGCGGCGCTGGGCCAAGGCCGCCGTCGCCGCGCCGCTGGCCGGGCTGGCGACCGCCGCGAGCCCGGTGGCGGGGCTCTTCCTCGGGGTGGTCGCGGCCGCGCTGTTCCTGAGCCGGCGGCGGCCGGGCGCGTACGCCCTCGGGCTGGCCCCGGTGGCGGTCGTGGGGCTGTCGGCGTGGCTGTTCCCCTTCTCGGGGACGCAGCCGATGAAGATCGGTTCGGCCGGGCTGCCGTTCGTCTTCGGGCTGGCCGTCGCCCTCCTCGTGCCGAAGGCGTGGCGTACGGTCCGTGCCGCCGCCGCCGTGTACACCCTCGGGGTGTTCCTGACCTGGGCGATCGACTCCCAGGTCGGCTCGAACGTCACCCGGCTGGTCATGCTGTTCGGCGGTGCGGTGCTGCTCGCCGCCGTCCCGTACGCGGCCCCGCGCACCCGGCGCCGGTACGCCCTGGTGCTGGCCTTCGCGGGGCTGACCGCCTGGATCACCACCAACAGCGTCACCGACATCGTCCGCACCACCCCGGTGGCCGCCTGGAACCGTGAGCTGGCCCCGCTGGTCGACCAGCTCCAGAAGGCGGGCGCCGACCGGGGCCGGGTCGAGGTGGTTCCCGCCAGCAGTCACCGGGAGTCCTCGGCCTTCCCCTCGTACGTGAACCTCGCGCGCGGCTGGAACCGGCAGGCCGACCTGGAGCGCAACCCGCTCTTCTACGACGACACCCTCACCGCCGAGAGCTACCGGGCCTGGCTGGAGCGCTGGGCGGTGCACTACGTGGTGCTGCCCGCCGACAAGCCCGACTCGGGCGGGGAGGCCGAGGCGGAGCTCGTGCGCGGGGGCCTGCCGTACCTGAGCCAGGTGTGGGGCGACGAGAACTGGCGGCTGTTCCGCGTGGACGCCCCCGCGAGCCTGGTCTCGGGCCCCGCGAAGGTGGTCCGGGCGGGCGCGGACCAGCTGGTGGTGGAGGTTTCGGCGCCCGGCCGGGTGCTGGTGCGGATCCCGCACTCCCCGTGGCTGGGGCTGGTGGACGGCGAGGGGAAGCCGGTGGCGCCGCCGCGGGTCGCGAACACGGCCGGATGCCTCTTCAAGGCGGCCCCGGACGCCGCCGGGGACGTGTGGACGGAGCTGCTGGCCCCGGCGCCGGGCGAGTACCGGGTCTCGGCGAAGTACCAGCTCCCGCGTGGTACGCCGTGCCCGGAACAGCTGATCCACCAGACCCTGGGCACCCCGCCGCGCCCGTGATCGCGCCGTCCCGTCCCGGATTCTTTACGCCCTGATCCAGGTGCATCCGCTCCCATATGTGCATACGATCCCAGTAATCCGATTGGGTGCTTCCCGAGGGAGTTGACGACGGGATGAGCAAAGAGCAGAAGCAGGACGTCCAGACGGCGATCGCGAAGGCGGCGGAACGCCTCCAGGTGCCGCAGGCCCAGGGCCACGGCTTCGAGGGCCCGGTCCGCAGCAAGGTGAAGGGCGGCGCCCACACCAAGGCGGCCCTGAAGCGCTCCGGCACCCCCCAGGGCGACCGGATCGGCGAACGGAGCAAGGGACTCAGCTGACTGCCCGCCCGCCGCCCCCGGCCCGCTAGGCGGACCCGCCCCCCTGACCGCCCCACTGCTCCTGCGCGAGCGGTGCGCTGTTCAGCTGGTCACGGAGGCTTCGCCAGTTCGGCACGGCCCCGTCCATGAGCGTGGTGAACCGGTCGTCGTGCCGGCTCTCCAGGCAGTTCGCCATCTCGTGGACGACGACGTATTCGAGGCAGGCCGGGGGCTTCTTGGCGAGCTCGACGTTGAACCACAGGTGCCCGGTCTCGCGGTTGCAGGACCCCCACTTGGTCTTCATGCGCTTGACGCTCCACCGGCGTACCGGCACCTGGAGCACCGGCTCCCACTTGGCGATCAGGCCCGGGACGGCATGCCGGAGCTGCTCCCGGTACCACTGCTCCAGCAGCTCGCGGCGGCGCTCGGCCGGGGTGCCGGCCGGGACGTAGAGCAGCAGTCGCTCACCGTCCAGCTCGACGTGCGCCCGGCCGGGCCGCTCGACGACCTTCATCCTGCGCCGGACGCCCCACACGTAGTGGGACTCGCCCGTGACCATCTCACGGGTGGACTGCCGGGCGGCGGAGCGGAACCGCTCGCGGTGTTCCGTGATCCACGGCAGGCGCTGGATCACGGCGAGCCGTACCTGCTCGTCGTCGAGCCGGTCCGGTGCCGCGACCCGCACGCGGCCGAGGGGCGGGTAGACGCCGATGTGCAGGTTCTTGATGTCCTTGTAGACGACGTCGACGTCGATTCCGCGGACGGTGAGGGAGGCGCTAGCGGTACTCATGCCGTGCCTTGAGCAGTTCGAGCAGTTCGTCGAGCCGGTCGAAGCCGGCGGGGAGCGCCTGCGCCACCGCGCGTCTGACCTTCTTCTCCTTCATCGCGTTGCCCACCCACGAGTCCGGCTTGCTGTGCAGGACGGTGGTGTCCACGACCGCGGCCAGCTCCGGTGACCGGTCGAAGAAGTCGTACACGGCGCGGCGGGCGTCGTTGTCGGCCCAGTCCGGGTACTCGGTGTCCGACTCGCCCTTGCCGAGCCTGGACGCGTGCTCCAGGAGCTTGCCGAGGTACTCCTTGTAGTGCAGGGCGCCCTGCCGCCGTTCCTCGAGGATCGCGTCGAGCAGCTCCGACATCTTGTCGTAGTACTTCGGGTTCAGCGGGCGCTCGTCGACGATCACCACGCGCATGTTGTTGGCGATCGTGTCCGCCACCGCTTCCGGGTCCTTCCTGATGCCCGCGGGGAGCCTGTCGAGCGCGCCGGCCCCCATCCGGGCGATGAGCTGGATCAGTCCGACCTCCCGGAAGTCGGAGACCACTTCGGAGGGCGTGGCGTTGAGGTACGTGTCGAGCAGGTGCCGCATGCCGGCCTCGTACTGCTTGAAGTCGACGTTCTCGCCGGCGCCGAGCTTGACCTCCTCGCGCACGTTCGCGTAGTGGCCGATCTCGTTCTTGATCGCCGCGCTCTCGGCCTCGCCGTAGCCGGCGGCCCGCATGTCGTTGGCCAGGTTGCCGTACGCGCGGGTCACGGCCGCGACGGCTTTGTAGAGTTCGACCCGCTTCGGTTCGTTGGCCTTGAGCTGCTCGGCGTTCCCCTGTTCGCGGGCGCAGAAGTACTGCTGGTACTGGAGGGTGTCCTTGGGCGGTTCGACCGGCTCGCAGAGCGCCCGGATCCTCTCCAGGGCCGCGTCCAGGTCCCCGCGGGCCCTGGCGATCCGGTCGGACAGCAGCCCCTCGATCTCCTTCGTCTCGTAGCCTTCGAGGGCGTCGCCGGTGTAGTCCGTGATCGCGGACTCCAGGGAGTTGAACAGGTCGCGGTAGTCGACGATGTACCCGTAGTCCTTGTCCTCGCCGTCGAGGCGGTTCACCCGGCAGATCGCCTGGAACAGGCCGTGGTCCTGCATCTTCTTGTCGATGTACAGGTAGGTGGCGCTCGGGGAGTCGAAGCCGGTCAGGAGCTTGTCGACGACGATGAGGAGCCGCATCCGGCCCGGTTCGCCGACGAAGCGGGCCTTGACCTCCTTCTCGAACTGCTCGACCTTGCCCATCGCCTTGTCGGCGGGCTCGTCGAAGTGGTCCGCGAGCATCTGCCGGTAGATCTCGTACTGGCGCAGCCGTTCGGTGGCGCCGTGGCCGGAGTCCTCCTTGGAGACGCCGCCGGCGTGCGGGGTGTACGAGGTCACGATGGCGCACTTGCCCTTGAAGCCGGCCTGGGTGAACAGCTCGTAGAACTTGCACGCCTGGTAGATGCTCTGGCTGACGAGGATGGCATTGCCGCGGCCGTCCGACAGGCGCGGCTTGATCTCCATGTCGAGCAGGATGTCGTTGACGATGTGCCGGGCGCGCGGCTCCGAGCTGACGACCTTCTGCATGGTGCCCCAGCGCTTCTTGAGCTCGGCGCGGGACAGGTCGGTCATGCCCCGGGTCTTGGCCTCGAACCACTGGTCGACCCTGGCCGGGGAGCTCAGGTCCTGGTCGATGTTGCGGGCCTCGTACCGCAGGTCGAGGACGACGCCGTCCGCCACGCCCTCGTCGAACTTGTACGTGTGGATGAAGCTGCCGAACCGCTCGATGGTGGTGGCCTTCTCCGCCTTGAGCAGGGGGGTTCCGGTGAAGCCGATGAACACGGCACCCGGCACGAGCGCCTTCATCGCGTCGTGCATCTTGCCCGACTGGGTGCGGTGGGCTTCGTCGACGAAGACGAAGATGTTGCCCTTCGCCCGGAAGTCCTTGGGAACGGCGGACTTCAGCTGCCGGATGAATTCGGCCTCGGCGTCATCGCGGGAGGCGTCGTCCTCCGGGCCGCGGAACTTGTGGACCAGCGAGCAGACCAGCCACTCCTCACTCGCGTTCAGCGTGGCGAGGAGGTCGGCGCCGCTGCGGGTGCGGTGGATCGATTCGTCGACGCCCCGGAAGACCTTCTCGATCTGCTCGTCCAGTTCGGTCCGGTCGGTGATGACGAGTACCCGTGCGTCCGGCTGGTTCTCGCGGATCCACTTGGCCAGCCACACCATCGTCAGCGACTTGCCGGAGCCCTGGGTGTGCCAGATGATCCCGCCCTCGCGCCGGGCGATCCGCTCCTGAGCCGCCTTGCAGCCGAAGTACTGGTTGTGCCGGCACGTCTTCTTCTGCCCCGAGTCGAAGACCATGAAGTCGTGCACCAGTTCGAGCAGCCGCCGCTTCGAGCAGAGCTGGGTCAACGACCGGTCGAGGGGGCCGGCGATGTCGGACGGTTCGCGCCACGCCAGCCAGTACTTCTCCGGCGTGTCGATCGTGCTGTAGCGCAGTCCCTCCACGTCGTTGCCGGCCATGACGAGCTGCACCGTCGTGAAGAACGGCCGGATGAACTCGGGCCGCTGGTTCCCGATGGTCTGCCGGATGCCTTCGGAGACGGCGACCTTCGAACGCTTGAGTTCGATCGTCGCGAGGGCGATGCCGTTGACGTAGAGCACGACGTCCGGGCGCTTCGTGTGCCGGCCCGGCACCGTCACCTCCTCCGCCAGGGCGAAGTGGTTGGCCTCGGGGTGCTCCCAGTCGACGAGCCACACGGTCTCCGACCGCTCGCCGGCATCGGGCCTGACCTTCACCCCGTACCGCAGCAGGCCGTGGACGTCGCGGTTCGCTTCGTACAGGTCGCGGCCGCCGCCGAGCGAGGCGTCGCTCTTCAGCCTGTCGACCGCCTTGCCGATCAGGCTGTCGTCGTAACCCCGGGAGCGGAGGTTCTCGGTGAGGATCCCGGTCTCGACGTTGGAGTTTCCGGCACGGTGCTCCCAGCTGCCGAGGTAGTCGTATCCCAGGGTTTCCCGGAACAGCCCGATGACGCGGTCCTGCGTCCTGCGCTCGGGCTGACCGACGTTGCTCACGACGTCCCCTCCCTGGCGGCGGAGCTGAAGTCACCGGTCAGGAGCTGCTGCAGCATTCCCTGCTTGACGGCCCGGGCCTTGAGCAGCCGCGCCTCGAACCGGCGGAGCTCCTCGTCGAGGTCCGCCGACACTCCGGCGATCTCCCGCTGCTCGTCGACGGGGGGCAGCCGGATCTCCAGGTTCGAGAGGATCGCCGTGTTGAGCGACGGCATGGTCTGCCCGACGGCCACGGACCGCACGGCGTCGATGAACCGCTTCGAGTTGAACTGCCCGCTCATGAACCTGGAGTCGGCGGTCTCCGGGTCGAACCGGAGCCTGAGGAGACGGCCGGAGAAGAGCCAGCCCTCCTCCTTCCCGGACACGAGCGCGTTGCGGTCGATGGAGCCGACGCGGCTGAAGACGATGTCGCCCTCCGCCAGGCGGTACGCGCGCAGGCGGTGGGCGTCGGTCCCGGAGACCATGGGGGCGCCGGCGCCCTCGATCCCGTACCTCCCCAGGTGCTCGACCGTGATGATCGGGGTTCCCTGGGTGACGTAGTCCCGCTCGTGCAGGGCGCTGCCGAAGGGCCCCGTCTTCACGTGGGCGACCGCGCCGACGGTCGACAGCCGCCAGGGCTCCGTGTGACCGGGAAGGCGGGTGGTGCCCGCGAGGAGCCGTTGCATCACGCCCTGCTTGACCGCCTGCTTCTTGGCGATCAGGCGCTCCAGTGCGGAGATCAGGTCGTCGACGTCGGTCATCGCGGCCACGATCGCGTCCTGTGCGGCGAGGCCGGGGAGCGGCACGGGAAGCTGCGCGTACTCCTGCCCGTTGATGCCCGGCTGACCGCTGCGGACGGACGTCCGGGCGACCCAGTCCCAGTACTCCTTGCTCTGCACGAAGAGCGACAGGTACTTCGGGTTGAGCACCTCGGGATCCGGTGCGATGTTGATCAGGAATCCGGCGTAGATGAGTTCGCCGTCGTCGGGGTCGTAGAGGTACGACTTGCCGACGCTGGCGCCCGTGCGCGCGAAGACCAGTTCTCCGGGGGCCAGCCGGTAGTTCTCGGCGCTCGCGTGCGCCACTCCGACCTTGGGGCTGGGCGAGAAACGACCCGAATCATCGATGTCGGTGATCCGGATGTAGGTGGGGACGCCGGGGGTCAGCGGGACGGCTGCCGCGTTGATGCCGTAGCGCGGCGGGCGCTTCAGCAGCCGGCCGAGCGGGGTGCGTTCGGCGGTCGGCATCACACGACACCCATGTCTGCCAGGCGGCCCGCGACCTTGGATTCCAGCTCCGCGAGCTCGGCGCCGAGGGCGGAGGCCGTTTCGGCGTAGCGTTCGCCGAGCTGCCGGGTCCGGCCGACCAGGGCGAGCGTCAGCGAACGGACCACGCCGGCGATGCGGTCCGCGATGGCCGCCCGCCATTTGTCGTCGAGCACCAGCTGCTGGATCTCGGGAAGCGTGAGGTCCCCGTACTTCTTGAGGGTCGCCACGTCGAGTGCGGCCTTGGCCTCCTTGGCGGCCTTCTTGGCCACGGCCTCGGCGTCGTAGAGGCCGAGCAGGTGCTGGAGGGCATGGACCTCTTCCGGGTCGGCTCCTTCGCGCCGGGCCGCCCTGAGCCGCGCCGCGGCGAGGGTCTTGGAGATCTTCTCGTCCTCCATGGCCTCGGCGAGCGGGCCGTCCTCACCGGCGTGCTCGTCGACGTACTCCCCGACGGCGCGACCCGCTTCCTCGGCCGCCGCGTCCAGGCCGTCGACCCGGGCCTGCTCGTCGGCGAAGTAGCGGGCGACGACGAGTGCGGGCGGAACGAGGTCCATCTTGTACTTGGTCCTCGTGCGGCCGGTCCCGATCTCCAGGTCCGGGTCCTCGGAGAGCTTGCGCTGCTTGTCGTCGATGGTCTCGCGAGGTGCCGCCGCGTCGTGCCACCCCTGGTGCATGACGAGGAAGACGTCGTCGTGCATCACGCCGTGCCAGTAGGTCATGAGCTGCTCGTAGACGCCGTACTCGTCGAGCAGCGGGGTGCTCTTGAACCGTGCCAGCAGGTCGTCACTGATCCGGGCGATCAGGTCCTTCGGGACGGTGTCGGCGTCGAGTTCCCGCAGGGCGGGGCGGTGGGCGGCGAACCAGTCGTCCACCCGCCCGTGCACCTCGGCGGCGAACTCCTGGAACTCGCCGGAGTCCAGGACGGCCTGCTGCACCTCGCCCACGGCCACGGCGAGATCGCTGTAGCCGGGGCGGTTCTGCTTGAACAGCGTGGCACGAAGGCTCGGGAACGCGTCCCAGTACCCGCTGAGCGCGTCCACGTCGCGGTCCGGGATCCCGCCGTGCACGTGGGCGTGGAGGTCCTGGACGTCCTCGGGTTCGGAGGAGTCGATGTAGCGGGGGATGTTGAGGTTGTAGTCGTTCTTCGGGTCGGCGATCTCGTGCAGCGGCACCATGCGCGAGTACCGGTCGATCTCGGTCTCCTTGTTGAAGACGTCGACGATCTTGTGGATGTCCTGGCTGCGGAGACGGTTCTTGTTCCCGTCCTTGATGAAGCCCTTCGAGGCGTCGATCATGAAGACGCCGGTGCGCGCCCCGGCGTCCTCCTTGTCGAGGACGATGACGCAGGCCGGGATGCCGGTGCCGTAGAAGAGGTTCGGCGGCAGCCCGATGATTCCCTTGATGTAGCGCCGTTCCACCAGCTTCCTGCGGATGCCGCCCTCGGAGTGGCCGCGGAAGAGCACGCCGTGCGGCAGGATGACCGCCGCCTTGCCGGTGCTCTTGAGGGACTTGACGATGTGCAGCAGGAAGGCGTAGTCGCCGTTCTTCTCCGGCGGCCGGCCGTCCTCGAACCGGCCGTAGTCGTTCTCCAGGCCGTTGCTCCACGACTTGATCGAGAACGGGGGGTTGGCGACGGCGAAGTCGAAGGTCCGCAGCTGCCCGCCCGTGGTGAACTGCGGGCTGGTGATCGTGTCGCCCTTGAGGATGTCCGCGTCCTCGTTGCCGTGGAGGATCATGTTCATCCTGGCCAGCGCCCAGGTGGCGTTGTCCTTCTCCTGGCCGTAGACGGTGATGCCGTACGGCGTTTCGTCGGCCACCTTGAGGAGCAGCGAGCCCGACCCGCAGGTGGGGTCGTAGACGGTGTTGCTCTTGCGGGTGTCGGGTCCGATGCCGACGACCTTGGCGAGTACGCGCGAGACTTCGGCCGGGGTGTAGAACTGGCCCTTCGACTTGCCCGACTCGGTGGCGAAGTGCCGCATCAGGTACTCGTAGGCGTCGCCGAGCAGGTCGTCGCCCTCGGCGCGGCTGCCGCGGAAGTCCATGTCGGCGAAGATCGTCACCAGCTTGGAGAGGCGGTCCTGCATCTCCTTGCCCTTGCCGAGCTTCTCCTCGTCGTTGAAGTCGGCCAGGTCGATGACCTTCGCGAGCCCGTTGGCCTCGGCGAGCCGCCCGATGAGCTTGTTGATCTTGTCGCCGATCTCCTTGTCGCCCCTGAGCGCGATCAGGTCGTCGAAGGACCCGCCGGCGGGGACCTCGATCAAGGAGTGCGGATCGGACTGGGCCTTGTCCGTCACGTACTTCACGAACAGCAGCGTCAGGATGTAGTCCTTGTACTGGCCGGCGTCCATGCCGCCGCGCAGCTCGTTGCAGCTGCGCCACAGCGAGCTGTACAGGTCGGACTTCTTGAGACCCACTTTCGGCGCCCATCCCTTAGCGTGCCAGTGCGTGACGGCGGTGTCACGAGCGGTGAAAAGTCAAGCTGAGTGCCTCAACGATAGCGTCGGGCACTGACACCGGACCGGGAGCTCCGAAGACCGGCGGGCGCCCGCACGCAAACGGCCCCGGACGGGACGTCCGAGGCCGAGTGAGGCCCCTCCTTGGAAGGAACCCAAGGTCAGAGCCGTGCTTCTGGTGCCCCCGGCAGGATTCGAACCTGCGACACCCGCTTTAGGAGAGCGGTGCTCTATCCCCTGAGCTACGAAGGCGGGACTGCCTGGAACCGGCCCGGTGTTGTGGCGCGGTCTTCGGCTGACCGCTGGACAGCCTAGCGGATCGTGGTGCGCGGATGCCGCCTCTTAACCTGGTTCCATGATCCGGCGCGTGCGGAGCCGCCGGCGAGGGGTGGGGGAGTCATGGCCGGGGCCGTCGAAGCGGGTGGTCTGCCGCAGCCGTTCGGGGACGCCTTCCAGGCCGATCCGTACGCCGTCTACGCGCGGTTGCGCGAGCGGGGGTCCGTGCACCGGGTCGCGCTGCCCGACGGGTCGGCGGTGTGGCTGGTCACGCACGAGGCCGATGTGCGCCGGGGGCTGGCGGACCCGCGGCTGTCGGTGGACAAGAGGCACGCCGGGAACGGCTTCAAGGGCTTCGCACTGCCCCCGGCGCTGGACGCCAACCTGCTGAACATGGACGGCGACGACCACCTGCGGCTGCGCCGGCTGGTCGCGCAGGGGTTCACGCCCCGGCACGTCGAGGGGATGCGCACGTCGATCCAGGCCGCGGTGGACCTGTTCGCCGGCCGGCTCGCGGCCCGGGCCGAGGAGGACGGGACGGCCGACGTGGTCGCCGAGTTCGCCAGGCCGCTGCCGCTGAAGGTCATCGGGGACCTCTTCGCCGTCCCGGAGGCGGACCGGGAGCGGTTCTCCGGATGGGTCCTGACGATGCTCAACCCGGCCGGCCGCGAGGAACTCGCCCGTGCCGTCGGGGAGATCCACCGGTTCTTCACCGGGCTCGTCGCCGAGCGCCGCGCCGCGCCGGGCGAGGACGTCCTGTCCGGGCTGATCGCCGCCCGCGACCTGGACGACCGGCTGAGCGAGGACGAACTCGTCTCGCTCGCCTTCCTGATCCTGATGGTCGGCAGCGAGAACGTCCAGCACCTGATCGGCAACGGGCTGTTCACCCTCCTCGCCCATCCCGCGCAGGCGGAACTGCTGCGGCAGCGGCCCGGACTCCTCCCCGACGCCGTCGAGGAGCTGCTGCGCCACTCCCTCGCCAGCCACACCGCCATCCGCCGCTTCCCGACCGCGCCCGTCGAGATCGGCGGCGTACGCATCCCCGCGGGCGACACCGTGCTCCTCTCGCTCGGCTCCGCCCACCGCGACCCCGCCCGCTACCCGGACCCGGACCGCTTCGACATCACCCGCGCCGACAAGGCCCACCTCGCCCTCGGGCACGGGCTCCACTACTGCCTCGGCGCGCCCCTGGCCCGGACCCAGCTCACCCTCGGCCTCGACGCCCTGCTGCGCCGGCTGCCCGGGCTCCGACTCGCCGTGCCGGAGGCCGACTTGGCGTGGACCACCACCTTCAGGTTCCACGCCCTGCGCGCGCTGCCGGTCAGTACCGCAGCGACGCCGCCACCGGCAGGTGGTCGCTCGCGGTAGCGGGCAGGGTCCACGCCGAGACCGGGGTCAGCCCGCCCCGCAGCAGGATCTGGTCGATCCGCGCGACCGGGAACCGGGCCGGCCAGCTGAGGCCGAAGCCGGCGCCCGCCTCCTCCTGGGCGGCGGTGAAGCCCCGCGTCACCGGGGCGAGCACGCTGTCGTCGGTGGTGCCGTTGAAGTCCCCGACCAGCAGGGTCCGCCCGGCGGGGCCCTCCCGCAGCCGAGCGGCGAGGTTGCGGGCGGCCTCGTCGCGGCGCTCCGTGGCGAAGCCGCCGGTGCCCAGCCGGACGGAGGGCAGGTGGGCCACGTACACCGTGAGGGGCCCCTTCGGGGTGTCGGCGGTGGCGCGCAGCAGGAGCCGCCACGGCACGATCGGCGTGCCGCCCGCGTCGCGCAGCGGGAAGGTGCTCCACAGCCCGACCGTGCCCTGCACCACGTGGTACGGGTGGCTCGCGGCCAGCTCCCGCTCGTACGCGTCCAGCGCGGGCCGCGTCAGCTCCTCCAGGGCGATCAGCTGCGCCCCCGAGGCGGCGACGGCGCGGGCGGTGCCCGCCGGGTCGGGGTTGGCGTCGTCCACGTTGTGCGTGACGACGGTGAGGTCGGCCGGGCCGCCCCGCGAGCCGTCGCCCAGGGTCGGCCCGTACAGCCACCCCCAGGCCAGGGCCGGCAGCAGTGCGGCGGCCAGCGCGCTCCGGGAGCGGCGCAGCAGGGCGGCGGCGAGCAGGACGGGCACCGCGAGGCCGGTCCAGGGCAGGAAGGTCTGTACGAGGCTGCGGGGGTTGCCGCTCGCCGGGCCGCCGGGCAGCCAGGGGTGTGCCACCAGCAGCAGGGCGGTCAGGACGGCGAGGGCCGCGACGACGCCCCCGCGGGGAGGGCGGAGCCGGGCCGCGGCTCCCCGGCGGCGGGGTGTCACGTACGGGGTCATGCCCCTGGTGACGCGCCCGGCGGGCCGGAGGTTCTGCGTCCGCACAGTGGCGCCGGCCGCCCTCACACCCCCATCGGCGTGTGCAGCTCCACGGTGATCTCGACCTCGACCGGGGCGTCCAGCGGCAGCACCGCCACCCCGACCGCGCTCCGGGCGTGGATGCCCGCGTCGCCGAAGGCCGTGCCGAGCAGCTCGCTCGCGCCGTTGACCACGCCCGGCTGGCCGGTGAAGTCGGGGGCGCTCGCCACGAAGCCGACCACCTTCACCACCCGCTTCACGGCCGACAGGTCCCCGGCGACGGAGGCCACGGCGGCGAGGGCGTTCAGCGCGCACTGCCGCGCCAGCTCCTTGCCCTGTTCGGGGGTGACCCCGGCGCCCACCTTGCCGGTGACCGGCAGTGCCCCGCCGACCATGGGCAGCTGGCCGGAGGTGTGGACGTAGTGCCCGCTCACCACCGCCGGTACGTACACGGCGACGGGCGCGGGGGCGGGCGGGAGTTCCAGCCCGGCCGCCGCCAGGCGTTCCTCGGGGGTCGTGGGGGTCGCGGTCACGAAGGCCTCCTCAGGGGGCGGGGCGGGCGGTGGGGAAGGGTCAGGGCCGGGTCACGCGCACCTGGTAGCGGCCGCCCGTGAGCTCGCCCACCACGGCGATGCTGATGCCCGCCTTCTCGTCGGTGAAGGTCTCGCCCGGCCGGAACGGCGCGTCCGACAGCTCGGCGTGCACGTTGGGCCGCCGGGTGCAGCCGCCGCTGCCGGTCGCGCTGTCCGAGACGGTGACGGGCCCGCGTCCGGTGTCCACGTCCGAGTCGACCTTGTAGATGAGCACCCCGGGCTTGCAGACGGCCTCGTCGTTCCCAGCGCGGGTGCGGACCTCCAGCGCGTAGCCGGCGCTCTCGGAGAGGGGGACGAAGGCCAGCTTCGTGCCGCCCTCGACGGCCAGCGGCGACAGCACGTGGTCGCTGGTGCCGGAGGTGGAGGCGCAGCTGACCTGGCTGCTGTCGAGCCAGCCCAGCTTCCACTTGTGCCAGCCGAGGAGGTCGTTGTTGGCGCCCCAGTCCTCGCTCATGATGTCCCAGTGCCCGACCGTGCCGCCGCCGTCGGCGGTGTACAGGTCGGGCAGCCCGAAGACGTGCCCGTTCTCGTGGGGGAGCACCCGGTAGCCGGTCTCCCGGTAGGAGCCGGAGCCGTCGTCCTGGCGGCTGTAGACGAAGGACGTGTTCGCGAGCGGGACCCCGTCGGCCATCGGCGCCTCCCCGTTGCCGGAGAAGGTGACCGACAGGACGGTGTCCAGCGCGGACGGTCCGGCGTTCGGGGTGACCAGGATGTTGACCAGGTCGTACCTGCTGAAGTCCACCTCGGCGTCGGCGGCCTTCGCGATGTGCTCGACGAGCTGCCGGTAGCCGGGCTCGTACGGGGACCCGCGCTCGATCCCGTACGCCGCGAACGGCATCGGCATCCGCAGCCAGTCCCGCACCGGCGACTCGGCGCGGTAGCTGAGGCGGCCGTAGGAGCTGGTGCGGAACCAGTCGGAGGTCTGGGGGAAGAACTCCGCCAGCCGGTCCATGGCCGTGCCCTCGCCCTTGGCGTCCGGGAAGTCGATCATCAGGTTCAGTGCGCGGACCTCGCCGGTGGAGCGGGAGTACCCGGGCGGGGTCGGCAGGCCCTCCGACATCTGGACGCCCATGGTCCCGGTGATCCGGCACGGTGCCAGTACGGATTCGGCGCTGGTGGCGACGGGGCCGGAGGCCGACTGGCCGCGGCCGGATATGCCGCCGCTGGCGGTGGCGGTGACGCCCAGGGCCAGTGCGGTGAGGCCGATGAACGCGCTGGTGCGACAGGGTCTGCGTATCCGGCGGCGGGTCTGCGGCATGGAGATCGCCTTCGGTCCGCGGCAGCCGGCCGGGCCCGGACTGCTCTCTGTGGGCCCACCCTCCGACGATTGCGACACGCCCGCGCGTCGAAAGCCTCCAAACGTGATCCGACCGGGGCGAAAGCCCCCCTTGGGGGTGTGGTGCAGGTCACACTCGCGAGTGAAATAACCGGGGACTGGTTCCCCGTTTGAAGGAGAGTCCCACGAAGCGGGGACCGGCTCCCCGGTTAGGGGAGGCCGTACGAACGGATCCACCCGGTCCCGCGCCCCAGGAAGGCCCCGGAATGAAGAGCCCCGCCCGCACTCCGGCGGCCGCGCCCCGAGCGGCCGTGGACCTCGCCGGACCCGGAGCCTGCGCCGCCGCGCCCGGCCGGGTCCCGAAGCCCCGCGCCGACGCCGTGCGCAACCGGGAGCGGATCCTGGTGGCGGCGCGCGAGATGTTCGTGGAGTCCGGGCCGGACGCCCCCCTCGACGAGATCGCCCGCAGGGCCGGCGTCGGCAACGCCACCCTGTACCGGCACTTCCCCGACCGGGCCGCCCTCGTCCACCACGTGGTGCTCTACGTGATGGACCGGGTCACCGCCCTGGCCGAGGACTCGCTCGCCGAGGAGCCGGACGCCTTCGCGGCGCTCTGCCGCTTCACGCACGGCGCGGCCGACGAGCGGATCGGCGCCCTGTGCCCGATGCTCGCGGCGGGCTTCGACCGTGAACACCCCGAACTGCTCGCCGCCGGAGCCGCGTTGGAGACAGCCGTGGAGAGGCTGGTCGACGCAGGCCAGAGCGGCGGCCTGCTGCGCCCCGACATCGGCGTCGGCGACCTGATGGTCGCGCTGTCCCAGCTCAGCCGCCCCCTGCCGGGGACCGACTGCCTTGGCGTGGAGCGGTTCGCCCACCGCCACCTCCAGCTCTTCCTGGACGGCCTGCGGGCCCCGGCCCGGTCCGAACTGCCCGGCACGGCGGCCACGTTGGAGGACCTCAGGCGCACGCCCCAGGCCTGAAGACTTTTCAGACTTTCAGTAATTTTCCAGTCATTCGCACAGTGAAGTGGGTACCCCCATGTCAAAAACAGCCGCGACAGCCCCGCCGGCTGCCGTCGACCCCAGCCGGTGGAAGGCCCTGGTCTTCATCGCCCTGGCGCAGCTGATGGTCGTCCTCGACGCGACCATCGTGAACATCGCCCTCCCCTCCGCCCAGACCGACCTCGGCATCTCGGACGGCAACCGCCAGTGGGTCATCACCGCGTACGCGCTGGCCTTCGGCGGACTGCTCCTCTTCGGCGGCCGCATCGCCGACAAGTGGGGCCGCAAGAACGCCTTCGTGGTCGGCCTGATCGGCTTCGCCCTGGCCTCCGCCCTCGGCGGCGCCGCGACCGGTGAGGCGATGATGCTGGGCGCCCGCGCCCTCCAGGGCGCCTTCGGCGCGCTGCTCGCCCCGGCCGCGCTCTCCCTGCTCGCGGTCACCTTCACCGACGCCAAGGAGCGCGCCAAGGCCTTCGGCATCTACGGCGCGATCGCGGGCGGCGGCGGCGCCGTCGGCCTGATCCTCGGCGGCTTCCTCACCGAGTACCTCAACTGGCGCTGGACCTTCTTCGTCAACATCCCCTTCGCCGTCGTCGCGGCCGTCGGCGCCTGGATGGTCATCCGCGAGCCGGCCGGCTCCCGCAACAGCGCCCGCCTCGACGTCCCCGGCGTGATCCTCTCGACCCTGGGCCTGGTCGCCCTCGTGTACGGCTTCACCCGCGCCGAGTCGGCCGGCTGGTCCGACACGGTCACCGTGGCCATGTTCGTCGCCTCGGTGCTGCTGCTCGCGGCCTTCGTGTTCGTCGAGTCCAGGGTGAAGTCCCCGCTGCTGCCGCTGCGCGTCCTGCTGGAGCGCAACCGCGGCGGTGTCTACCTCTCGCTGGGCCTGGCCGTCATCTCCATGTTCGGGCTGTTCCTCTTCCTCACCTACTACCTCCAGGTCGTGAAGGGCTTCTCGCCCGTCAAGACCGGCTTCGCCTTCCTGCCGATGATCGCGGGCATGATCACGGGCTCCACCCAGATCGGCGCCCGCCTGATGACCCGGGTCGCCCCGCGCCTGCTGATGGGCCCCGGCTTCCTGCTCGCCGGCGCCGGCATGCTGATGCTGACGCAGCTGGAGGTCGGCTCCTCCTACCCGGCGCTCATCCTGCCGGCGCAGCTGCTGCTGGGCCTCGGAATGGGCACGGCCTTCATGCCGGCCATGTCCCTGTCGACGTACGGGGTGGACCCGGCCGACGCCGGCGTGGCCTCGGCCATGGTCAACACCTCGCAGCAGGTGGGCGGCGCGATCGGCACCGCCCTGCTGAACACCATCGCCGCCTCGGCGACCACCGCCTACCTGACCGACCACGCGGCCGAGGCCGCGACGGGCGGCCCGGCCGCCAAGCTGGTGCAGGCGCAGGCCATGGTCGAGGGATACTCGTCCGCGATCTGGTGGGCCGTCGGCATCCTCGTCGCCAGCGCGGCCATCGCGTTCACGCTGATCAACACCGGCCGTCCCGGCTCCGGCGGCCCGGTCGCCTCCGGCTCGGGCGCCGGAGAGGACGCCGAGATCAAGGTCCCGGTGATCGCCCACTGACGGGGCCGCGCCCCGTGCGGGAATGACTGGGGACCCCGCCTCGTTCAAATTTGAACGAGGCGGGGTCGGTCTTTTCGCGGCACCCCGCACCGACGACCGAGGAGCGCTCCCGTGACCACCGAGACCCCCCGCATGCCGGCGCTGTACCTCAGCCACGGGGCCCCGCCGCTCGCCGACGACCCGGTCTGGCCGGCCGAGCTCGCCGCCTGGTCCGCGGGACTGCCCAGGCCGCGCGCGATCCTGATGGTCTCCGCCCACTGGGAGGAGGCCCCGCTGGCGCTCGGCGCCGTCGAGCCCGTCCCGCTCGTCCACGACTTCTGGGGCTTCCCCGAGCACTACTACCGGGTGCGTTACGAGGCCCCGGGCGCCCCGGAACTCGCCGCCTCGGTCCGCGCCCTGCTGAAGGCGCCCGGCACCCCGGTCCAGGACGTCCCGGACCGCGGCCTGGACCACGGCGCGTACGTCCCGCTCGTCGAGATGTACCCGGAGGCCGACATACCGGTCCTCCAGATCTCCCTGCCCACGCTGGATCCTGCCCGGCTGATGGACATCGGCCGCAAGCTCGCCCCGCTGCGCGACGAGGGCGTCCTGATCGTCGGCAGCGGCTTCTTCACCCACAACCTGGCCGCGCTGCGGCACACCGGGCCCACAGTGCCCGGCTGGTCGGCCGAGTTCGACGACTGGGGCCGCGAGGCGCTGGCCGCGCAGGACGTCGACGCCCTGCTCGACTTCGAGGCCAAGTCCCCGGCGGGCCGCCTGGCCCACCCCCGCACGGAGCACTTCGCCCCGCTCTTCGTCACCCTCGGGGCCGCCGGATCCGACCTCGCGGCCCAGCACACCCCGGTGGACGGCTTCTGGATGGGCCTGTCGAAGCGTTCCGTCCAGTTCGGGACAGCCCTTAGGTGAGGCGGGCCGGCCCGGTGATCTCCTCGCCGATCACGAAGCCCCGGGCCGGCCCCTCGGGCACGACCACCCCGGTCCCGTACGGCGCCCTCACCTCGCAGGCGTACCGCGCCTCGTCGGGTACGGGACCGGTCAGCACGCTGACCGTGCCGTGGCCGTCGTAGTCGTCGACGATCACGTAGACCGGGATCCCCGCCCGGGCGTACGCGCGGCGCTTGCGGACCCGGTCCCGGGCGACGTCCTGCGGTCCCGGGGCGACGACCTCGGCGACCAGGGGCACGCTCGACGCCTTGATCCCCAGCTCCCCGCGGGCGGCGTGCCCGGTGAGGTCGTCCGGCGCGAGGAGCACGTCGGGAGCCCAGGCCTGGTAGCCGCCGACCACGTACATCGCCATGTAGGGGGCGTACGGGCCCCCGGCCAGGTGGGCGGCCAGCCCGGAGCGCAGCCGGTTCGCGGTGAGGGCGTGCGTGAACGGCCGTCCCACCCGCCACATCTCGATCAGCCCCTCCACGATCTCGACGCGGAAGGTCTCGGGCGGATCGATGGCCTGCCAGGCCCGCCAGAGGGCCTTGTCGAGCTCGGGGTCTGGGTCGGGGCCGGCGCTCGTCGGCGCCGCGGTGCGGGACGGCCGCGGGATGTGTGCGATCACTCCCGGCACGCTACGGCCGGAATGTGGCATGCCGACGGAATATGCCCGCGCTTCACCCGGACGAGGGCCGAATCACCCGGACGGGCGCACGCCCGACACGCGTTCGCCGTCCTGGGGTGATAAGTGCCTCTTGTCGGGTTTCCAGCGGTTCGATCGCCAGCCCAGGCAACCACGAGCCGGTGCGGCCCGTCTTCAGGGTGGGAGCGCGCCCACGGGCGGCGCCGGCCGGGCTCGAACCGGGGGTGCCGGATGTGACGGCGGTCTCACGGACACCGTCGCCGTACGGCTCCGCGAGTACCTCCGGACCGGCCGCCAAGGCTGGCCTGACCTGCACGTTCCCGGGTTCTCGCAGGAGGCCGCCACCCCCGGGTCCGGAGAGTGGCGGGGCAGGATACTGCAAGATCTCGAAAAAGGGGGACCGGCGTGGGAATTCTGTCCCGATTCCAGTCGTTGTTCCCTTTCGGAAGCGGGCACTCGGAAGAGTGTCCGGCAGACGCACCGCGACCGATTCATCGCATCGCAAGGGAGCACGCATGGCAACCCGCGCCGTCGCCCGTCGTCAGTCCACGAGCAGCGCCCGTGCTGCGGGCGGGGAGATCGTCGACCGCGACCTGGTCGGCATGTACCTCGACGAGATCGCGCGCACCCCGCTGCTCGACGCCGCCAGGGAAGTGGAGCTCTCGCAGATCATCGAGGCGGGCGTGTACGCCCGGCAGATCCTCGACGGCGCGACGGAGCGCGACGGGCAGATGCCCGCCCGCGAGGAACTGGAAGCCCTGGCCGCCGAAGGCGAGCGCGCCAAGGAAGTCTTCATCCGGTCCAACCTCCGCCTGGTCGTGGCCGTCGCCCGCCGCTACCCGCGCAGCGGCCTGCCCCTGCTCGACCTCATCCAGGAGGGCAACGCCGGCCTGGTCCGGGCCGTCGAGAAGTTCGACTACGCCAAGGGCTTCAAGTTCTCCACGTACGCCACGTGGTGGATCCGCCAGGCCATCACCCGCTCCATCGCGGACCAGTCCCGCACCATCCGCCTCCCCGTCCACCTGGTGGAGGAGCTCGGCCGGATCCGCCGGATCCAGCGCGAGTTCAACCGGGAGAACGGCCGCGACCCCGAGCACGCCGAGATCGCCGCCGAGCTCGAATCCACCGAGAAGCGCGTGGGCGACGTCCTGGACTGGGCGCGCGACCCGGTCAGCCTCAACATGTCGGTCGACGACGAGGGCGACACGCAGTTCGGCGACCTGCTGGAGGACACCTCCGCGATCTCGCCCGAGCAGTCCGTGCTCTCGCTGCTGCGCAGCGAGGAGCTGGAGGACCTCCTCGGCAAGCTCGACCAGCGCACGGCCTCCATCATCAAGATGCGCTACGGCATCGAGGACGGCCGCGAGCGGACCCTGACCGAGGTCGGCAAGCAGCACGGCCTGACCCGCGAGCGGATCCGCCAGATCGAGAAGCACGCCCTGCTGGAGCTCAAGCGCATGGCCCGCGACACCGGCTTCGACGCGGTGGCCTGACCGGCCCGCCCCCGCTCCCGCCCCCGAACGAGTCCCGGTGCCCACCCCCCCCGGGTGCCGGGGCTCCCTCCTGCCCGGGCACCGGGGGCGCCCGGCCTCAGGCCCCCGCCCGGACCAGCCGCGCGCCCAGCGCCCCGGCCGCCTCCGCCAGGAACTCCGGCTCCCGCACCGTGAACTCCAGCCCCGTCAGCGCCATCCGGGCCGCCAGCCACTCCGGCGCGTCCCCGCTCTCGAAGCGCACCCGCGCCCCGTCCGCCTCCGCGGCGGCCGCCTCGCGCAGCCACGCGGGCAGCTCCTCGGGCGGCGCGGCGAAGGACACGTCGACCGGGTACGTCCGCTCGCCCCGCAGCGCGCGCCGGACGAACTCGGCCGCCTCCATCGGCAGCGTGCGCGGGACGAACCGGGCCCCCGTCGCGAAGGGCTCGCTCACCCGGTCCACCCGGAAGGTGCGCCAGTCCTCCCGCTCCAGGTCGTAGGCGACGAGGTACCAGCGGCTCCCGGTGCTCACCAGCCGGTACGGCTCCACCAGACGGCGCGAGTCCGCCCCGTCCCGCGCCCGGTACGCGAACCTCAGCCGCTCCGGCCCCGCCACCGCCCCGGCCATCGCCGTCAGCGTCCGCGGGTCCACGCTCGGCCCGTCCCCCCGGGTCACCGCTACCGTCGCCGACTGGAGGGCGCCCACCCGGTGCCGCAGCCGGGCCGGCAGGACCTGCTCCAGCTTCGCGAGGGCGCGTACGGAGGCCTCCTCGACCCCTTCGATGGCGTGCCCGGCCCCCACGCGCAGCCCCACGGCGATCGCCACGGCCTCCTCGTCGTCGAGCAGCAGCGGAGGCATCGCCGCCCCCGCCACCAGCCGGTAGCCGCCGTCCGCGCCCAGCGAGGCCTCCACCGGGTACCCCAGCTCCCGCAGCCGCTCGATGTCCCGCCGGATGGTCCGCGAGCTCACCCCCAGCCGCTCCGCCAGCTCGCTGCCCGGCCACTCGCGCGGGGTCTGGAGCAGGGACAGCAGGGTGAGCAGCCGGCCGGGGGTGGTGTTCATAGGTCAAGATTGCCAGGTAAGTAGGACACACCCTGGCCTAGTTCCCGTCTAGGTTTCTCTCCATGAGCACCGAGACGTCCATGGCATCGCCCGAAAGAGAGAACGGGCCCGTACGAGAAGAGCGGAACGCACCCGCCGGAGCAGCCCCCGCACCAGACGCCCCCGGCGACCCCGCCGCCGCCCCGGCCGACCGCCGCCGCTGGCTGGCGCTCGCCATCGTGATGACCGCGTCGTTCATGGACCTGGTCGACGTCACGATCGTCAACATCGCGATACCCAGCATGCGCCAGGACTTCGGCGCCTCGACCAGCGCGATCCAGTGGATCACCGCCGGCTACGCGCTCGCCTTCGCCGCCGGCCTGATCACCGGCGGCCGTCTCGGTGACATCCACGGCCGCAAGCGCCTCTTCCTCGTCGGCGTCGCCGGCTTCACCGTCGCCTCGCTGCTCTGCGGCATCGCACCCGACCCGTCCGTGCTCGTCGCCTCCCGCCTCCTCCAGGGCGCCATGGCGGCCCTGATGGTCCCGCAGGTCCTCGCGATCATCCACGTCACCTTCCCGCCGCACGAGCGCGGCAAGGTCTTCGGCATGTTCGGCGCGATCGTCGGACTCGGCGCGGTCTCGGGGCCGATGCTCGGCGCGCTGCTCACCGAGTGGGACCTCTTCGGTCTCGAATGGCGCACGATCTTCCTGATCAACCTGCCCGTCGGCATCGCCGCGGTGATCATGGGCCGCAAGTTCATCTCCGAGTCCAAGGCCCCCAAGGCCCTGCGCCTGGACCTGGCCGGCGTCGTCCTCGCCACGCTCGCGCTGGTCATGCTGATCTACCCGCTCACCCAGGGCCGGGAGAACGACTGGCCGCTGTGGGGCAACGCCAGCATGATCGCGTCGCCGGCCGTCTTCGCGGGCTTCATCGCCTACGAGAAGTACAAGATCAAGAAGGACGGCTCCCCGCTCGTGGAGCTCTCCCTCTTCCGGATCAAGAGCTTCGCCGGCGGCATCACGGTCCAGCTGGCCTTCGGCCTGGCGACCGGCATCTTCTTCCTGGTCTGGACGCTCTACATGCAGATGGGCCTCGGCTGGACGCCGCTGCACGCCGGCAGCACCGGCATCCCCTTCTCCATCGCCGTCTCCGTCGCGGCCGGCATCTCGGTCGAGAAGCTCGTCCCGCGCTTCGGCCGCAAGGTGCTCCAGGCCGGTGCGCTGGTCATGGCCGCGGGTCTGCTCCTCTACATCTGGGAGTCCGAGCGATACGGCATGGACATCACCTCCTGGCAGATGGCCGCCCCGCTGATCGTCATGGGCATCGGCATGGGCCTGATCGTCGCCCCGCTGAACGACACCATCCTGTCCCAGGTGCCGCGCGAGCACGCCGGGTCCGCGTCCGGCCTGATCAACACCACCGGCCAGATGGGCAACGCGCTCGGCCTCGCGCTGACCTCCGTGGTCTTCTTCGGGTCCATCGAGGACGACCGGATCTTCGGCGTTCCGTACGCCGAGGCCTTCCGGGGCGCGCTGTGGTGGGTCGTGGCGGTCCTCGTCGTGATCTTCGCGGTGATGTTCGTGCTGCCGCGCCGGCAGATCCCGATGTCGGAGCGCGAAGGGGCCGTCGAAGGCGCCCACTGACGGCCCCGGGCTCCGGCCCGGGAGGTGCGGACATACCCGCTCGACTGAGTGGGTATGTCCGTTTTTCTTTGTTTTCCTCCGGTTCTCTGCGTAGGGTGGGAGGGAAAGCGGCGGAATCCGGTATCGAACAGACACGAACCCACAGGCGGCTCGCAATGATCCTCACGGTCACCCCCAACCCCTCCCTCGACCGGACCTACGAGGTCCCCTCGCTGGATCGCGGTGCGGTGCTCCGGGCCGCGGGGGAGCGGGTCGACCCCGGCGGCAAGGGGGTCAACGTCTCCCGGGCCGTCGCGGCGGCGGGCGGCTCCACCACGGCGGTCCTCCCGCTGGGCGGCTCCGCCGGGACCCTGCTCCTGGAGCTGCTGACCGCCGAGGGCGTGGACGTCACCGCCGTCTCGATCGCCGGGCTGACCCGCTCCAACATCGCCGTCGTGGAACCGGACGGCACCCTGACGAAGATCAACGCGGCGGGCCCGGAGCTCTCCGCCCAGGAATCCGGCCTCCTGCTCGACACCGTCCGCGGCTCCGCCGGAGCCGACTGGATCGCCTGCTGCGGCAGCCTGCCGCCCGGCCTGGAGCACCGCTGGTACGCCGAACTCGTCACCCGCGCCCGGGAAGCCGGCGCCCGCGTCGCCCTGGACACCTCCGGCCCCGCCCTGGCGGCGGCCCTGCCCGCCCGCCCGGACGTCGTCAAGCCGAACACCGCCGAGCTCGCCGAAGCCGTGGGCCGCCCGCTGGCCACCCTCGGCGACGCCGTCAAGGCCGCCGGGGAACTGGTCGGACGCGGCGCCGGCGCGGTACTGGCCTCCCTCGGCGCGCACGGCCAGCTCCTGGTCACCGCCGAAGGCGCCCACCACGGCACGGCGCCGGTCACGGCGGTCCGCAGCGACGTCGGAGCGGGCGACGCCGCCCTGGCAGGCTTCCTGACCGCCGGGGGCACCGGCCCCGCCGCCCTCGCCTCGGCCCTCGCCCACGGCGCGGCCGCCGTACAGCTGCCGGGCAGCGTCATGCCGGGCCCGGCGGACCTGCGCCCCGAGGCCGTCCGCATCACCCGGGACCTGCCGCTGGACCTCCCGCTGTCCGCCGGCTGACGGCCACCGCGGCCGTCAGCCGGCGGCGGCGTCAGCGGACCTTGGCCCGCAGCTCCATCGCCCCGCGCGCGGCGGCCTCGCTGTCGTAGACCTCGCACATGTGCCGCCCGTCCGGCGTCGCCGTGTGCTCGACCTCCCACAGGCTGAACTCGCCCCCGTCCAGCAGCACGAAGGCGTGCTCGTACAGGCTGAAACCGGCGTCCCGCCCGTCGGCCAGGCACTGCCGGCCGCCGAACGCCTGCGTGATGTGGTGCGCGTACGCCGAGCGCAGCAGCACCGCCACCGCCTCACCGGGCCGGTCGGCGTTCTCCGCGCGGCGCAGCACCCGCCGGGCGTGGTCGGCGGACTGCTCCACCGTGTACTCGCGGCGGCGCTGCTGGGGCGACGGCGCCGCGAACAGCGCGCTCAGCACCGCCAGATCGCCCTCCAGGCCGTCGTCCCCGTCCCCGTCTCCCGGGCCGTGCGCCGCGGACAGCGCCGGCTCCGCGGGGGACTCGCCGAACAGCCGGGCCACCGCCAGCCCCAGCCCGTCCTTGCTCTCGAACACCTCGTACCGGGTGCCGCGGTCGCCCCCGATCCGGTAAGCCAGCTCCCACAGGGAGGCCGCACCCCCGTCGGGCAGCAGGTAGGTGTGCCGGTGGGTCTCCCGCCACAGCCCCGCCGACGGGCTGTGGTGGGTGGTGTACAGCGAAGAGCTGTGGGCGAGCGCCGTGCCGAGGCGCTCGACCAACCTGTCCGGCAGGTCGAAGGAGTTGAGGGCGCGGCCCAGGAGTCGCTCGAGGTGCGCCTCGGTTGTCTCGTACGGATCGCTCAAGGTGGGTCTCCAGGCCGTCGCAGCTTGTCACTTCGCGGAAGCACAACGTAGCCCCTGGAGCTGACATCACGTCCGGGATTCGGTAAAACGTCCGGGAAGCATCAGGGGTTCCCGCCACACCTTCAGGTCAAGTTGGGTACGGATGGCCCTGGTTCGCGGCGGTCCGTCACATTGCGCGGGAGCATGGGCGGTATGGCAACGAACACAGTGGGCGTCCCCCGCCAGCAGGGCCGCCCCCGCATCCGCCCCGAGGGCGAACCGGGCGCCTCCCGGGGGCTGGCCTGGCTGCTGGTGGTCACCGGGGCGGCCGGGCTGCTCGCCTCCTGGGTGATCACCCTGGACAAGTTCCTCCTGCTGGAGGACCCGGACTTCAAGCCCGCCTGCAGTCTCAACCCCGTGGTGTCCTGCGGCAGCGTCATGCAGAGCGAGCAGGCCTCCGCCTTCGGCTTCCCCAACCCGATGCTCGGGCTGGCCGGTTACGCCGTCGTCGTCTGCGTCGGCGCGGGCCTGCTGGCCGGCGCCGGCTACCGGGGCTGGTTCTGGCTGGGACTGAACGCCGGGACGCTCTTCGGCACCGGCTTCTGCGCCTGGCTGATGGTCCAGTCGCTGTACGAGATCAACGCCCTGTGCCTGTGGTGCTGCCTGGCGTGGGTGGCGACCCTGCTGATGTTCTGGGCGGTCACCGCCCGCAACGTCCGCACCGGCGACCTGCCCGCGCCAGGCCCGCTGCGGGGGCTGTTCACCGACTTCGCCTGGGCGCCGCCGGCCCTGCACATCGGGGTGATCGGGATGCTGGTCCTGACCCGCTGGTGGGACTTCTGGACGGGCTGACCGGAGCGGGGGCGTACGCGCACGAGGGCCCCGGCGGCTGGACGCCGCCGGGGCCCTCGTCACTGCGTCACTTCGCTCCACGGGCGCTGGTGGGCCCTGACCGGAAGGGGTCGAGCGGAGGAGGTCAGCTGCCGACGGAGCCGTTGCCGGAGAGGATCGGGATGTTGCTCAGGATGTGGGAGAGCGGCTCGTCGCCCTTGGCCTGGGTGGAGTTCTCGGTGCACTGCTGGTTCTGCGGGTTCGACAGGACGTTGATGTCCTGGACGCCGATGTTGAGCGCGGCGAGGATCGACTGGGCGTTGACCTTCGCGGGCAGGCCGATGCAGGGCTTGTTGAGGGTGCCCTGGACCAGGCCGAGCTGCGGGCTCATGTCGCCGGTGGTCTTCTGGTTGCCGTAGATCTGCTGGGCACCGTTGCCGTTGACCGTGTTGATCCCGTTGTCGTTGCCGATGGCCATGGCCGGAGCGGCGCCCGCGCCGACGGCGGCGGCGGTGACCGCGGCGGCGGCCATGATCTTCTTGAGCATCATTGATCCTTTTGTCGCACGAGTGCCCGCTTGTGGAGCGCCCTGATCAACCGGTCCTCCGGGGGGTTGGTTCCGCTCCTTCACTCGAACGGCCCGTCCGGGGAGGGGTTTTCCCCGGTGCGGGTGAGGCGGCTGCGGACGCCTGCGCGAAGCCCGTACGCAGCCCCCAGGGCCAGACCCCGCCGGTCAAGATCGTGTTGCGCTCCGTAGAAGGGGTGCGCACGGTGGGTGAGGAGACGGATTGTTCCCGTCCGTTTTCGCGACCACCCGAAGGAAGCACCCATGCGCACGAAGCCGTCCCGCCTCCGCGTCCTCGTCCCGTCGGCCCTCGCCGTCGTCATACTGTCCGGCGCGGCCGCCCCCGCGATGGCCGCCGACGGCGGCGGCGCCGCAGCGGCCGTCGAAGAGCGGGCGGCCGCCGTGCAGGAGCGGATCGAACGGATCGAGGAGGTCAGGCAGGCCGTACCCGACCGGGTCGCCGCCGGCCCGATCGACGACCTCCTCGCGAGCCTGACCAAGACCCTGGGGGACCTGCTGGGCTCCCTCACGGGCCTGCTGGGCGGCGTGCAGCTGCCGATCGAGCTGCCGAAGATCCCCGAGATCAAGATCCCCGAGATCAAGCTGCCGGAACTGCCCGGCGGGGTGACCATCCCGCCGGCCACCCTCCCGGCGCTGCCGGCGCTGCCGGCGGTACCGGCCACTCCGGCGCTGCCTGCCGTACCGGCCGTACCGGCGCTGCCGGCCACCCCGGCGGTTCCGGCGGTTCCGGCGCTGCCGGGGACCGGGGTGATCCCCGAACTGCCCGACATCCCGGATGTACCCGACATCCCCGACATCCCCATCCGCAGCTAGGCGGGGGCGGCGGAGTCCAGCCGGCGGCATGGTTACGACTATTGGGCCGAACAGGTCTGGTTCGGGTCTTATTCGGCTCGTGGCCGTGTCGTCCGGGAAGCTGGACCGTTTCGCTTCATGTGAGCCCCGGATCGGGGCAGGACATCGAAGAGAAGGTGCACTTCCCATGAACACTGCTGCCAAGAAGGCCGCTGTGGCCCTGGCCTCCGCTGGTCTCGCCGTCGCCGGTGCCGCCGGCGCCGCCTCCGCCGACTCCGCGGCCGAGGGCGCGGCCGTGGGCTCCCCCGGTGTCCTCTCGGGCAACCTGGTCCAGGTCCCGCTCCACATCCCGATCAACGTCTGCGGCAACTCCGTGAGCGTCATCGGTGCGCTGAACCCCGCGTTCGGCAACGTCTGCATCAACGACTGACGCACGTCTCAGTCCGCACCACACGACTGTGGGCGCCTCCGGCATCGCCGGGGGCGCCCACAGCCGTTCCCGGACTGCTCAGTGCTGGCCGCCGTTGAGCTGTACGCCGCCGAGCAGCGGGGAGACCTTGGTCGCCCCGTTCGCCAGGCCCAGTACCTCGCCGGGGGCGTTGTTGCGGAGCTTGTTGACGCCCTGGGCGGTGCCGACGACCTTGTTGACGGTCTCGCCCTGCTCGGCGAGGGCCATGCCCAGGGTCTCGGGGGCCGAGGCGACCACGGGCTCGACGGCGCTCAGCGCCGTGTTCCATCCGGCCGACAGGCTCATGGGGGGACCGGCGGGCGCCTCCGCCGCGAAGGCGGGGGCCGCCGCTCCGAGCGCGGCGACGGAGCCGGCGACGACAGCGGCGGCCTTGGAGAGCTTCATTATCGAAAATCCTCTTCTATTCGTGGACAGAGGTGCCGGCGGCGACCGTCGCGCCGCTTTCGACCTGGGTAACGATTACCGGCGGCTGCGGAAACGCGGGCGGGCGCACGGCAGCGGCCGGAGAATCCGATGAGGGATTCTCCGGCCGGTATTTCTTCTGATTACCGGTATTCCCGGTCAGTCGATACGGGACCTGCGGTACAGAATCGCGCCGCCGAGGATCAGGGCCGAGGCGAGGGCCGCCATGGCCGAGGCCTCGCCCGCTCCGGTGGCCGCCAGCTCCGGCGCGCCCGCCCGGGCCGGCGCGGGGACGGGGGCCGGCGGGGCCGCCTCGGGAGCCGGAGCCGGAGCCGGGGCGGGTGCGGGAGCCGGGGGCAGGTGCACCGGCAGGTCACCGGCCGGTGCCGCCGGGGGCTGGTCCGCCGGGCGGACGGCCTCCGGGACGGGGAGCGGCGCGGGCGCGGGCCGCTCCGGCTGGCTGCCGTGCGGCGGACGCGGCGCCGGAATCTCCGCGTCGGGAGCCGCCGGGGCGGGCTGCGGGACGGGCGCCGGGAGGGTGTGGGGCTGCTCCTCGGGCCGCGGCACCTCCTGGACCGGCGCCGGGGCGGGCTGCGGCGCCGGGGCCTCGGCCTGCGGGGTCTGCGGCGGGGGAGCCGGCGCCGGCGCGGGCTGGGGCGCGGGCTGCGGGGCGGGGGCCGGAGCGGGCGCCGGGTGCTCCGCCGCGGGTCCGGGCTTCGGCTCCGGCTTGGGGGCGGGACGCGGCTCCGGCTTGGGCTTCGGGTGCTGCGGTGCCGGGGCGGGCGGTGCCGGGTGGGGCGCCGGGTGCTCCGCGCGCGGGGGCTGCGGCGGGTGGTCGTCGCACTCCTCCCCGCCCTCGCCGTAGCGCCCTTCGCCCGAGCCGCCGTAGCCGCCCTCGTCGCCGCCGTGCTGGTGCCGGGGCGCGGGGGGCTCGTGGCGGGGCGCCTCGTGGCGCGGTGCGGCGTGCTTGGGGGCGTGCGCGCGGGGTTCCCCGTATCCGCGCTCCTCCTCGTGGCGCTGGCGCGGCAGCGCGTGCCGGCCGCCCTGCTGCTCGTCGAGGTAGCGCTCGAAGGCCGCGCGGTGCTCGGGGCTGAGGTAGCGCTCGTAGTCGCGGCCGCCGTCGTCGCCGGCGTGGGATCCGGTGGAGCTGACGCAGGTGTTCCCCATCGAGGGGTTGAGGGCCGCACCCCCGTCCACGCTGTTGCCGCACACGTTCGGTGTGACCGTGATCGGTACCGAGACGCTGTTGCCGGACAGCACACCCGGCGAATGCGAGGCCTCGGCCAGCGCCCCTGGATGCGCGCAGGCCGCGCCGGTCGCGATCGACAGCAGGCTTGAGGCCGCCGCAGCGGTGAGCACCCCCTTGCCCAGTACCTGTCGGCTCAGTACCTGTCGCATGGGTCCTTCCCTGTCCACCGGCGCGTGGGCCGGTACTGAATCGAAGGTGGCCCCGGAGTGCACCGCCGTGCACTCCGAGGCCACCCCGAGGAGGTATGCCCTGCCCTCGCGGGCCCAGGGCTCCGTCAGGCGTTGACGCAGGTGTTGCCGAAGGCCGGGTTCAGCAGACCGATCAGCTGGGCGGTGTTGCCGCAGACGTTCACCGGGATGTGCACGGGAACCTGCACGAGGTTGCCGGACAGGACGCCGGGGGAGTCCTTGGTGATCCCGTGGGCGCCCGCGTCGGCCATGGCCGGGGAGGCGACACCGGCGGCCATCATCGCGCCGGCGGCCAGCACCACTGCCTTCTTGTGCTTCATTTCTTTTTCAATCCTTCCCGCAGAGGTGTATCCGCTGCACAAATAACAACGAGTGGGTCCGGGAAAAGAAACCGCGAATTCCTCGGGGTCTCCACGCAATTCACTCCGATGCTCCAGGGCGGCCGTGGCGTGAATTCGACCCGACGTTAAGGGGGTGTCGGAAGGGACCGGAATTGCTCGGGCCCGGCATGCGACGAGGCCGCCGCGACCCGTGGGTGCGACGGCCTCGCTCGGGGTGCTGCGCGATCAGCTGCCGGCGGAGACGTTGCCGGAGAGGATCGGGATGTTGTCCAGGATGTGCGACAGGGCCTCGTCACCCTTGGCCTGGGTGGAGTTCTCGGTGCACTGCTGGTTCTGCGGGCTGGACAGGACCGGGATGTCCTGGACGCCGACGTTGATGAGCGCGAGGATCGACTGCGCGTTGACCTTGGCCGGGAGGGCGATGCAGGGCTTGTTGAAGGAGCCCTGGATCAGCGCCATCTGCGGGCTCATGTTGCCGTAGGTGGCCTGGTTGCCGTAGATCTGCGCCGAGTTGTTGCCGTTGACGGTGTTGATGCCGTTGTCGTTCCCGACAGCCATCGCCTGCGGGGCCATGGCGGCGCCGAGGCCCACGGTGGTGGCGGCAACCGCTGCGCCGGCCGCAAACTTCTTGATCATTATCGTCCCTTTTTTGCAGGATTGCCCGGTACTGGAGCATCCGGAACAACGCCCTCGCCCCGGCTCGGGTTGCGTGGCTTCACCCGGATGCCGCCGTTTCGGGCGGCGCGGTTGACGTTCAGGCGTTCACGCAGGTGTTGCCGAACGCGGGGTTCAGCAGTGCGATCACGTTGACGGTGTTGCCGCAGACGTTCACCGGGACGTGGACGGGGACCTGGACCAGGTTGCCGCTCAGCACGCCGGGGGAGCCGGCGGCGACGCCGTCCGCCGAGGCGCCGCCGTGCGCGGAGGCGAGGCCCGCGCCGCCCATCAGCATCGCCGCGCCCGCGACCGCCACGGTGCTGCCGCGCATCAGCCTCTTCTTCATCTCCGTATTTCCTTTCGGTTTGAACGATGGTGCACCGGCATAACGACCCGCCCACGGGGAGGGTGCGTGCTATCGCCCAAAAGGCCGTACGAGCGAGTCCGACGTGATTTCCAGCCCGATTTCTGACAAAGTTCACTCCTGTTTTGTCCCCTTGATCGAAAATGGAGACAGGGTCATGGGTTCCTCCCGCAGAATCCTCGGCACACTCGGCCTGCTGTCCTGCCTCACCCTTTCCGCACACGTGCCCCCGGCGGGTGCTGCGGTGGCCGCCGGGGCGCGTGAATTGCCCCGGGTGCCCTTCACCCAGCGCTACCAGGCCGTCCAGCACGGCGGGCTGGTCAGGGCCTCCAACTCCGCCATCAGCTGCCGTCGCGAGGAGAACGCCCAGGCCGAGCCGTGCGCCGAGGTCAAGAAGGGCGCGGCGGGGGTCAACGGCGACTTCGAGATGTTCTACGACGAGGTCGACAAGGACCCGGACACCTACAACTCCACCCGGGCCGAGCTCAAGGTCCCGCAGGGCGCGAAGGTCTCGTACGCCCGCCTGTACTGGGGCGGGAACCTGCGGGTGGGGGAGCAGAAGCCGCCGGAGGACAACGGGCGGGTGCTGGTCGCCGAGCCCGGGGGCGCGTACAAGGCGGTGCTGGCCGACACCGTGATCGGACACCACACCGACCAGGGCAGCGACGCCTACCAGGCCTCGGCCGACGTCACCCCGATGGTGCGCAAGGGCGGGGCGGGGATGTGGACCGTGGCCCAGCTCAACGTGGCCATGGGCCACTCGGAGGCGGGCGCCTGGGGCGGCTGGACGCTGGTCGTCGCGTACGAGCACCCGCAGGAGCCGCTGCGCCGGGTCTCGGTGTGGGACGGCTTCGAGTCCCTCGCCGCCGGCGCCGGCGAGGCGGCGGGGGAGACGGTGGAGGTCGCCGGCCTGGACGTGGCGCCCGGCGGCTCCGGCAAGGCCGGGGTCGTCGCGTACGACGGGGACCGGGGGACCCTCGGGGACTCACTCACCGTGACCGCTGACAGTGGCCGACGGGTCGATGTCAGTGATGCAGAAAATCCTTTTAATGATGTTATGAATTCCACGATCACGGAATTCGGACGTCCCTCGTTCGTGCGACAGCCCGAACATATGAATAATCTCGGATATGACGCGGACGTGTTCGATCTGAGTCCCGCCCTGTCCGGTGGCGCCCGCAGCCTGAGCTTCAAGTTCGCGGGCGAAAGCCAAGGTCAATTCCTCGGTGTGCTCTTCGTTCAGACAGACGCGCGCCGCTGAACGCAGGAGACCACTCCACGTGCCGAAACACCCCTCGCCGGACCCGTCACCGGCCGGTTCCGGTTCCTCCTTCACCGTCCTCCACCTCGTCCAGCCCGTCGACGGAGGCGTCGCCCGCGTCGTCACCGACCTCGCACGCGCGCAGACCGCCGCCGGACTGCGCGTACTCGTCGGCTGCCCGCGCGGCGGCCGGCTCGCCGACGCCGCCCGCGACGCCGGAGCCGAGGTGCACACCTGGCGCGCCGGACGCTCCCCCGGACCCGGGCTGCCCGCCGAAGTCCTCGGCGCCGCCCGGCTGATCCAGCGGCTGCGCCCAGACCTGCTGCACGCCCACAGCGCCAAGGCCGGGCTCGCCGGGCGGCTCGCCGTACGCGGCTCCGTGCCGACCGTGTTCCAGCCCCACGCCTGGTCCTTCGACGCCGTCGGCGGCGCCACCGCCGCCCTCGCGCTGCGCTGGGAGCGGGCCGGCGCCCGCTGGGCCGACCGGGTGCTCTGCGTCAGCGAAGCCGAACGCCGGGCCGGCGAGTCCGAGGGCATCACCGCCCGCTGGTCGGTGATCCGCAACGGCGTCGACCTCTCGCTCTTCCGCCCCGCCCGCGGCGCCCGCGACGGCGGCCGCGCCGAAGCCCGCACCGAACTCCGGCTGCCCGACGGCGGACCGCTCGCCGTCTGCGTCGGCCGGCTCTGCCCGCAGAAGGGCCAGGACATCCTGCTGCGCGCCTGGCCGGAGGTACTGGGCACCGTCCCCGGCGCCCGCCTCGCCCTCGTCGGCGACGGCCCCGACGCCGAGCGGCTGCGCCGCACCGCACCCCCCGGCGTCCACTTCGCCGGAGCCGCCGCCGACATCCGACCGTGGCTTCGTGCCGCCGATCTCGTTGTACTGCCGTCGCGGTGGGAAGGCATGGCGCTCGCCCCGCTCGAAGCCATGGCCTGCGGCCGCCCGGTCCTGGTCTCCGACGTCAGCGGTGCCCGGGAGAGCCTGCCGTCCGGCCAGGGACGGCTCTGCCTGGTACCGCCGGAGGACCCGACGGCACTGGCCAAGGCCCTGGGACGGCTGCTCGCCGAACCGCGGCTGCTCACCGAACTCGGGGAGCAGGCCCAGCAGCACGCCCGGACCGAGTTCGACGTGCGGCGGACCACGGACGCGGTCACCGGCCTGTACCACGAACTGCTGGGCAGGCCCCGGCCCTTGAACCAGGAGCGCATCAGCCGATGACGATGGACAGCGCACCCGCCCGGCACACCGGGCAGGGCGGCACGGGGCACGCCGGCGGCAGCGCCTTCGCCCCCGCGGCTCCCGCCGAAACCCGCCGTGCCGTGACCGCCATCCACCCCCCGCGCGGGCCCCGCGTCGACCGGGCCCGCGCCGCCGTCCGGCCGCAGCGGGCCCGCCGCCGCGAAGGCGTCACCGCACTCCTGACCGCCGACGCGCTCGCCGCCGCCGTCACCGCGACCACCCTGCCCGCCGGCACCCTGCCCCCCGAAGCCGTACTGCCCGCCGCCGCCCTGCTCACCGCCCTGCACGCACAGGCCGGGCTCTACCGGCCCCGCCTCGCCCCCTCCGCCCTGCGCGAACTGCCCACCCTGGCCGGACGCGCCACCGTGCTCTGGTGCGGGGCCGCCGCCCTGCTCGCCGCCGCCGCACCACAGCGCGCCCTCGGCTGGAGCGTGCTCCTCGGCGCCGTCTGCCTCCAGGTCGTACTGGCGTGCGCGGGACGCGGGTTCGCCAACCAGCTCCGCCGCCGCGCCGCCGTACGACGGCCCGTCTCGGCGCTCGTGGTCGGCCCCGGCGAGGGCACCGGCGCCGTCGCAGCCGCCCTGCACGGCCGCCCCGAGTACGGACTGCGCCCCGTCGGGATCGCCGACACCGCCGCCCCCGCCGACGGGGACCCCGGCCAGCTCCCCGTCCTCGCCACCCACGAGGACGTCCGGCGCGCCGTCATCCAGAACTCCGTCCGGCACGCCGTCTTCACCTGTCCCCCCGAGGCCGACGAACGCACCGCCTCCCTCGTCCGCCTCTTCCACGACCACGACTGCCGGCTCTGGCTCGCCGACCCCGCCGGGACCGCCAAGGTCACCGGCATGCGCGTCGCGCAGCCCGCCGACCAGCTGTGGGGATACGCCGTACAGCCGCTGCTGCCGCGCCCCTCCCGGCCGCTGGAACGGGCCGCGAAGCGGGCCATCGACTCCGGCCTCGCCGCCCTCGCGCTGCTCGCCGCCGCCCCCGTCATGGGCGCCTGCGCCCTCGCCGTCCGGCTCTCCGACGGACCAGGGGTGATCTTCCGTCAGGAGCGGGTCGGCCTCTACGGACGGCCCTTCACCCTGCTGAAGTTCCGCACCCTGCGCGCCGACGAGCACGAGTCGGCCACCCGCTGGACCGTCGCGGGCGACCGCCGCATGAGCCCGGTCGGCTCCTTCCTGCGCAAGTCCTCGCTGGACGAGCTGCCCCAGCTGTGGAACGTCGTACGGGGTGACATGAGCCTGGTCGGCCCGCGCCCCGAACGCCCCTTCTTCGTCGCCAAGTTCAGCACCGTCCACCCCGGCTACGAAGCCCGCCACCGGATGCCCGTCGGCATCACCGGCCTCGCCCAGATCAACGGGCTGCGCGGCGACACCTCCATCGAGGACCGGGCCCGCTTCGACAACCACTACATCGACACCTGGTCGCTGTGGCAGGACCTGTGGATCCTGGCCCGGACCGCGGCCTCCTTCTTCCGCTTCCGGCTGGGAGGGAGCTGAGCATGAGCCTCGCCGCAACCGCCCCGGCACGGGCCTTCGACGCGGGTGCGCTGCGCCGCCACTGGCCGCTGCTGCCGCTCGCCGCGACCATCCTGTTCCTCCTCGCCCCGCTCCCCGCCGGCGACGCGACCGCCTCCGGCAAGGTCGGGCCGGCCGACGCGGCCTCGCTGCTGCTCGCCCTCGTCTGCGGGATCCAGGCCCTGCGCGGCCGGGTCCGGACCCTGAGCCCGCTCGGCGTGCTCGTGCTCGGCGCCCCGGGCGTCGGGCTCGCGGTGTCCACGATGACCGCCGGTGACCCGTACGCCGCCCTGCCCGGGTTCGTGCGCTACCTCCAGGTCTTCGTGCTCGTCCCGGCGGCCGTGGTGCTGCTGGTGCGCGACGCCCGCGAGTTCCGGATCGCCGCCGGCTGCTTCGTCGTACTGGCCCTGGTCCAGGGAGCGGTGGGGGTCGTGCAGTACGCCACCCACACCGGCGCCTCGTACCAGGGCGAGAACGTCCGCGCCGTGGGCACCTTCGGCCCCGGCGACGTGATGGGCATGGCCACCGTCGTGGCGTACGGGCTCGTCGTCGCGACCGCCGCCGCGCTCGCGCCGGGACTGCCCGAGCGGGTCCGGCGGATCGCCGGGGCCTGCGCCCTCGCGCTGGTGCTGCCGCTGGTGCTGTCCTTCAGCCGGGGCGCCTGGATCGCCACCCTCGGGGCGGCGGTGCTGGTGATGGCCATGGCCGGGATCCGGCGGGCCCTGCGGGTGCTCGTGGCGCTGACCGCGCTGGGCGTGGTCCTCGTCGGCGGGCTCGGGGTGGGCTCCGAGATGGTCGCGGAACGGCTGACCTCGATCACCCAGGTCTCCAGCGCCCCCGACCAGTCGGTGACGGACCGCTACACGATGTGGGCCGCCGCCGAGTCGATGTGGCGGGAGCGCCCGGCCGTCGGGGTGGGCCTCAAGGGCTTCCCCGCGCACCGCGACGGGCACTCCTCGCTGGGGCTGTCCTCCGGCAGCGACACCGGCGGCGCCGGGCAGGCCTTCCTCAAGCAGCCGCTGCTGTCCCCGCACAACATGTACCTCCTCATCCTCAGCGAGCAGGGCCTGATCGGCCTGCTCGCGCTGGCGGGCGGCTGGGCCGCGCTGCTGGTCGCCGGTCTGCGGCGGTGCGCGGTGGGCACCGACCGCGCGGTCCGCGACTGCGGGCTGATCGCGACCGGGCTGTTCGTGTGGCAGCTGACCGACTTCCTGTACGCGGACATCGGCGGCCCGTCCACCGTGCTGACCGGCGTGATCATCGGTCTCGCGGCGTGGTGGGCACTGCCCTCCGGGGGATTCGCGGACGGCTCCGCGCCCGGGCGCGGCCTGCGGGCCGCCGAGGGGCCGGCCGGCCGGTGACCGACACGACTCCCTGGCGGCGGCCCGTGCCCGCGGCGACCGAAGTCGCCGCGGCCACGGGCTCCGCGGGTACCGCCCCGGCCGGACCGCCGGCCGGCCGAGGCCGCACCGGTCCCGCACCGGACCCGGCCCCCGGCCCGGGCACGCCGGATCCCGGAACCCCGGCGGGCGGACCCGCCGCGGCGCCGGGATCCGACGGCCCGGGCCGGGGCGGGACCCCGGGGGAGCAGGGCGCGGCGGACGGGCGCAGGCGCGCACCCGGCGCGCCGGACACGGGCCGAGCAGGGGCGGGAGGTGGCCGGACGATGGCCGAGCCGTGGGGGCCGGACGTGCGGGACGCGGTACGCGACGGAGTACGGCAGGACGCGCGGGCCGACGTACGGGGGGACGCCCCGGTGGGCGCGGGCGTCCGGCGGAGAGTCCCGGAGCCGGGCGGCGCCGGCGGACCGACGGCCTCACCCGCGGGGTCCGGCGCCGGCGGGCGGGTTCCCGCTCGGCGGGGGCGGGGGCGGGGGCGGGGGCAGCAGGGCGGGCGGCCCGGCGCGGGCGGCCCCGGAACCGGTGAGCCCGGCGGCAGCGGGAGCGCTCCGCTCGGGCGGTTCCTCGCCAAGGCCGCCGCCGTCACCGCCGGACTGACCGCAGCCGGGGCCGTGTTCGGGCTCGTACGCGACCAGACCATCGCCCACCTCTTCGGCGCCGGCCACGACAGCGACGCCTTCCTCATCTCCTGGACCGTCCCCGAGATGGCCTCGACGCTCCTCATCGAGGACGCCATGGCCCTGCTGATGGTCCCCGCCTTCAGCCACGCCCTCGCCCGCCGGGCCGCCAGCCGGGCCGGGCTCACCCGCATGGAAGCCCGCGCGGCCGACCCCGTACGGCTCCTCGTCGGCGCGACCCTGCCCCGGCTCGCCGTGTTCCTCGCCGCCGTGGCCTCCGTACTCGTCGTCGCCGCACCGCTCGTCGTCGGCGTCCTCGCACCCGGCCTGCCCGACCCCGGACTCGCCGTCCAGTGCACCCGGCTGACAGCCCTCACCGTCATCACCTTCGGCCTCGCCGGGTACTTCAGCGCCGCGCTGCGCGCCCACCGCTCGTTCCTGCCGCCCGCCGCGATCTACGTCTCGTACAACGTCGGGATCATCGGCACCATGGTCGCCCTCCACACCCTGTGGGGGGTCCGGGCCGCCGCCGCCGGGGTCGCCGCCGGCGGGCTGCTGATGGTCCTCGTCCAGCTGCCCGCCTTCATCCGCAACGTCGGCTTCGCCCCCAGCCGTGCCAAGGGCGCCCCGCGCAGCCAGCGGGACCGCGACCGGCCCACCCTCATCGCCTTCGGGGTCATCGCCCCCGTCATCTTCTTCGCGGTCTTCCGCCAGTCACAGGTCCTCGTCGAACGCTTCCTCGCCGCCTCCCTCCCGCCCGGCGCCATCTCGCACCTCAACTACGCGCAGAAGGTCGCGCAGATGCCGATGGTGCTGTCCCTGATGATCTGCACCGTCACCTTCCCCGTGGTCGCCCAGGCCATGGCCGGCGGGGAACGCGAGAAGGCCCGCCGGCGGGTGGAGCAGGACCTGGCGCTGGCCTCGCTCGCCGTCCTCATGGGCACCGCACTCGTCATCGGCTACGCCCCGCAGATCATCCAGGTCCTCTTCGAACGCGGCGCCTTCACCCACCAGGACACCCTCGCCACCGCCTCCGCGATGCGGGTCTACGGCCTCGGCCTCCTCGGCCACTGCCTCGTCGGCGCGCTGTCCCGGCCCTTCTTCTCGACCGCCCGGCCCACCTGGTTCCCGGCGCTCGCGATGGGCGCCGGACTCCTCGTCAACATCGTCGCCGGAGCCCTCGCCGTCGGCTGGTGGGGCACCTACGGCATCGCCGCCGCCAACGCCGCCGGCATCTCCACCGCCGCCGCCATGCTCCTCACCGGCCTCGGCTCCCGCATCATCGCCATCCAGGTCCGCCGGGTCGCCGTCAGCATCGGCCGGCTCGCCGTCGCGGCCGCCGCCGCCTGTGGCACGGGCTGGCTCGCCGGCCCGATGATCGCCGACCCGCTCGTCAGCGCCGCCCTCGGCTGCCTGCTCGTCCCCGCCATGTTCGGAGCCACCGGAATGGCCATACGGGCACTGGAGATCACCGCCCTGCCCGGCCAGATCGCCCAGCTCGGCTCCCACACCACCGCCCGGATCACCCAGCTCACCCAGAGGTTCCGCAATGCCCGCTGACACCGAAACGGCCCCCGACGCCGTGACGGGCCCCGCCCACCGGAACACGTCCCCGTGGGTCCTGATGTACCACTCGGTCGCCGAGTTCACCGACCCCGCCGAGGACCCGTACGGGATCACCGTCACCCCGGCCGCCCTGGAGGCCCAGCTGCTGTGGCTGCGCGCCCGCGGGCTGCGCGGGGTCGGCGTCGGCGAACTGCTGCGGGCCCGCGCCGCCGGGCGCGGCCGCGGACTCGTCGGGCTCACCTTCGACGACGGCTACGCCGACTTCCTGACCCGCGCCCTGCCCCTGCTGCGCCGCCACGACTGCACGGCCACCCTGTTCGTGCTGCCCGGCCGGCTCGGCGTCGACAACGTCTGGGACCCGCTGGGCCCGCGCAAGCCGCTGCTCACCGCCGAGCAGATCCGCGAAGTCGCCGCCGCGGGACAGGAGATCGGCTCCCACGGGCTGCTCCACCAGGACCTCACCGCCGCCCCCGACGACGTCCTCCAGCAGGAGCTGCGCGGCAGCCGCGAGCTGATCCGGGAACTGACCGGCACCCTCCCCGAGGGGTTCTGCTACCCGTACGGGCACCTCGACGCCCGGGTCGTCGAAGCCTCCCGCGCCGCCGGCTACGACTACGCCTGCGCGATCTCCCCCGGCCGGCTCGCCGGCCGGCACGCCCTGCCCCGCACCCACGTCAGCCAGGCCGACGGGCCCGCGCGGCTGCGCGTCAAGCAGCTGCGGCACGAGGCGCGGGAGCTGCGCAGGAGGGTGCTGCGGTGAAGGACGTCAAGGAGGTCAAAGACGTCAAGGACGTGAAGGCCCTGCACGTCATCACCGGACTGGGCGTCGGCGGCGCCGAGCAGCAACTGCGGCTGCTGCTGCGGCACATGCCGATGCCCTGCGACGTGCTGACGCTGACCAACCCCGGCCCCGTCGCCGAGGGGCTGCGGGCCGACGGGGTCCGGGTCGTGCACCTGGGCATGCGCGGCAACCGCGACCTCGGCGCACTGCCGCGGCTGGTCCGGTTCATCCGGCGCGGCCGCTACGACCTCGTCCACACCCACCTCTACCGGGCCTGCGTGTACGGGCGCCTCGCGGCCCGGCTCGCCGGCGTCCCGGCGGCGGTGGCCACCGAACACTCCCTCGGCGAGGGCGAGATCGAGGGCCGTCCGCTCACCGGCGGGGTACGCGCCCTGTACCTGGCGAGCGAACGGCTCGGCGCGGCCACCGTCGCCGTCTCCGGAACGGTCGCCGCCCGGCTGGAGGGGTGGGGCGTGCCCGCCGCCCGGGTGCACGTGGTCCCGAACGGGATCGAGGCCGCCCGCTTCCGCTTCGACGAGGGCGTACGCCGCGCCGCCCGGACCCGGACCGGGCTGCCCGAACGCGCCTTCGTGGTGGGCGGGGTGGGACGCCTGGTGCCGGGCAAGCGGTTCGACGTACTCGTCAGGGCCGTCGCGGCACTTCCCGGCGCGCACCTGCTGCTGGCCGGGGACGGTCCCGAACGGGCCGCGCTGCGGATGCTCGCCGCCGAACTGGGCGCCCAGAGCCGGATCCACCTGCTGGGCGAGCGCGACCCGCTGGGCGACAGCCCCGACGGGCGCACCCCCGGGATCCCCGCCCTGCTGGCCGCCATGGACGTCTTCGTCTCCCCGTCGCGGGAGGAGGCGTTCGGGCTCGCCGTCGTCGAGGCGCTGGCCGCCGGGCTGCCCGTGCTGCACGTGACCTGCCCCGCCATCGACGACCTGCCCGCCGTCCAGGCCCCCGGGGCCCGGCGGATCGGCACCGGCACGGAGGAACTGGTCGCCGCGCTGCGCGGGCACATGGAGGCGGGCGCGCGCCGGCTCCCGCCGCCCCCGGTGGTGCGCCGGTACGACATCGCGCGCACCGCCGCGCAGCTGCTGGACGTCTACGCCCTCGCGCTCGCCGGGCCGGGGCCGCTGCCCGCGGCGCGCCCGCAGGACTCCGCGCCCGTGCCGGTGCGCGCGTCGGCCGCGCCCGCGCCCGTGCCCGGCCCCGCGGGCGGGCCGGGCGACCGCGGCCCCGCGCCGGCCGCGGACCCGGCACCCCGGACTCCCCCAGCCCCCGCTGGGAGGTGCCCCCAGGCGGGGCCGGCTCTCGCCGAACCCGGCGGGGACGGCTGATCCCCCCCTCTCTCCACCCCCGGCCAGGGGAACGGCCGGGACCACACGAACCCCCCTCCACCCAGGAAGGCACCGCACATGGCCGACACCCCCGACCAGAAGAAGTCCGACCACCGCTCCGAGCGCAAGCGCCGGCTCCTGCCGCCGCCCGCCTGGTGGCCGCTGCCCGCCTGCGCCCTGCTCGGACTGGCCGCGGGCGGCGCGTACGGGGTGCTCAAGGCCCCCGAGTACGCCGCCACCAGCTACGTCGTGGCCGTACCGAACGAGACCACCGAGCCGGCCACCGCCCTCGGCTTCGCCCAGGCCTACGGCCGGATCGCGACCAGCAGCTCCACCCTCGCCTACGCCCAGCCCCGCGCCGGCATCAGCGCCCAGCGGCTGCGCACCCAGGTCCTCGCCGAGACCTCCCCCGACTCACCGATGATCGCCATCACCGGCACATCCAAGAGCCCCTCCGAGGCCGCCGACATCGCCAACGCCGTCGCCGACGCCCTCTCGCTGAGCAGCAACCAGGCCGCGAAGAACACCGGCGTGCAGCTGCTGCTGTTCAACCAGGCCGTCGCGCCCAGCGACCCCGCGTCCCCGTCCGCCCCCGTCAGCGGCGCCGTCGGACTGTGCGCCGGCGGGCTCCTCGGCGGGCTGTGGATGCTGGCCCGCCCGGCCCGCCGCAAGGAGCAGGGCACGGGCCGCCCGGCGGTGGAGGAGTACGCCTCGCTGCCCGCCCAGGGCGAGCACACCGAAACCAAGGAGAAGGAGTCCGTGCGATGACGCAGGGCTCCGCCGGGGCCCTGACGGTGACACTGTGCCGAGACCCCCGGCAGTTCGCCGCGCTGGAGGAGTCCTGGAACCGGCTCCTCCGGAACTGCCCCACCGCCACGCCCTTCCAGAGCCACGCCTGGCTGCACTCCTGGTGGCTGTCGTACGGGAAGGACGGCCGGCTCCGGGTCCTGCTCGTGCGGCGCGGCGAGGAACTGGTCGGCGCGGCCGCGCTGATGCTCGTACACCGGCCGCTGCCGCGGCTGGTGCCGCTCGGCGGGCCGATCACCGACTACTTCGACGTGCTCGTCGCCGCCGAGTACGCCGATCAGGTCGTGCCGGCCCTGGCCAACGGGCTGCACCGGGCCGCCCGCGCCGCCGTCGTCGACCTGCGCGAGGTGCGCCCCGGGGCCGCAGCGGAGGCGCTGTACGAGGCATGGCCCGGGGTCGCCGCCAAGGCCGCCGACTCCACCTGCATGGAGCTGCCCGCGCTGCCCTTCGACCAGCTCGTCAAGCGGATGCCGGCCTCCGGAGCGCAGCGCGTGCGGGCCAAGCTGCGCAAGACGGACGCCGCCGGGATCGAGGAGCACGAGGTCACCGAGCGGGAGGTGCCGCAGGCCGTACGCACCCTGCTGCGGCTCCACGAGAAGCAGTGGCGGGGCCGCGGGGTGACCCCCGAGCACCTGAGGCCCCGCTTCGCCGAGCACCTGACCCGGGCCACCCGGCGGATGGTGCGGGCGGGGGAGGGCCGGCTCACCGAGTTCCGGCTGGACGGGAAGGTGGTGGCGGCCAACGTGACGCTGCTGTCGGCCGCGCTGAGCGGGGGCTACCTGTACGGCGCCGACCCGGACCTGCGCGAGCGGAAGGTGGACGTCGCGACCCTGCTGCTGCGCTACGAGGCGGGCCGGGCCCTGGAGGAGGGCCGGCCGGTGGTGAGCTTCCTGCGCGGCAACGAGCCGTACAAGAACCACTGGCGGCCCGAGACGGTGGTCAACCAGCGCCTGCTGCTGGCCACGCACGCGCTCGCGCCCCTGCTGCGGCTGCACGAGTCGCAGATCACGGGGCGCGAGCGGGCGGTGGACGCGCTGCGCGAGGCGCTGCCGGCCGCCCGGGACTGGCGGGCGCGGCTGAACGAACTGCGGGTCCGATGACCCGTCTAGAAGGGCCAGAAGCCGGAGTCCTTGCCCCAGTCGAAGCGGAAGCAGAGCGACTGGTTGCCGAGGAGGCTGTTCAGCCACTCCCCGAAGTCGAGCGGGAGGCACCACTGCCTGCTGTCGTTGGGCTGGGGCCTCGGCTCGGGCTTGGGCTCGGGCCTGGGCGGCTGGGTGGGCTGCGTGGGCTGGGGCCTGGGTGCCAGGGGGCTCGGGGACAGCACCGGAGGGGCGGGCACCGAGACCTCGGGGGACGGCTCCGGGGCCGGCTCGGGCGGGAGCACGGGCGGGACCGTGACCTCCGGCGACGGGGTGACGGGCACCGGTTCCGGGACGGCCGGTGGGGGCTCGGCGGGCGCGGGAGCCGGGTCTACCGGTGCCGGGCCGACCGGCGGCACGGAGGCCTCGGGGGCCGGTGTCGGGGTCTGCGGGGCGGGCACGTCGGGCTTGGGCGCCTGGGGCTTGGGGGCTTCGGGCTTGGGCACGTCCGGCTTGGGTGCCTCGGGCTTGGGGGCGTCCGGCTTCGGGGCATCCGGTGTCGGGAAATGCGGCGTCGGGAAATGCGGCGTCGGGACCTGGGGCACCGGGACCTGGGGCACCGGGACCTGGGGCACCGGGACCTGGGGCACCGGGACCTGGGGCACCGGGACCTGGGGCACCGGGATGTCCGGCTTGGGGACCACCGGGGGCGTCGGGACCGCGGGCGGCGATGGGACGTGCGGGGTCGGCTCGGACGGCCTGTGCTCGCCCATCGCCTCGCGGAAGACCTTCGCCGACTGCGGGTTCTGCTTGCACCGCCAGACGCCGTGCGGGCAGTAGTCGGTGATGGTGTGGTAGAGCGGCTTGTGCTGGTCGATCCACTTCAGCATCTGCCGGACGTACTCCGGATTGTCCCCGTTCCGGAACAGCCCCCACTCCGGGTACGAGATCTCCTTGCCGTGTGCTTTCGCGAAATCAACGTGCTGCTGGAGCCCGTACGGCTGGCGGACGTGCTCCTCGAAGGTCCGTCCCGGACCCTGGTCGTACGAATCCATGCCGATGACGTCGACCACGTCGTCGCCCGGGTAGCACTTGGTCCAGCCGATCGCGTCCGTCCCCCGGTTGGGGGCGAAATCGAACTTGAACCGCTGCCCGGGGACGGAGCGCATCGTGTTGACGATGCGTTTCCAGTACACCTTCCAGTTCTGCGGGTCGGGCCCGCAGCGGTGGGTGTACGTGGTGCCGTTCATCTCCCAGCCGAGCACGATCACCGTGTCCGGGACGCCCAGGGTAACCAGCCGCTCGGCGAGCTTGCGGAAGTGCCGGTCGTACTGGCCCTCCGCGCCGGCCCGGATCAGCTGGACCACCTGCCAGTCCGGCACCCGGTCCTCGTTGCGGGCCTGCATGGGCACGTTGAGCACGAACATCCGGTCGTCCTCGGCCCGGCGCCACTCGGCCCAGTCCGCGAGGAAGTTCACGCCGCCCTCGATGCCCGGCCACTGGTCGCCGGGGAGATAGGTGTGCCCGACCCGGATCTCCCTGCCGCCGAGCCAGTGCGACAGGTAGGGGATGCGGGCGACCCCGGGCGGCCCGTAGCCGAGGTAGGCGCCCATGGCGGTGCCGGAGCTCCTGGGGGGCTCGTCGTCCGGGGCCGCGAGCGCGGCGCCGGTGGCGAGCAGCCCGGCCGTGACCGTACCGACGCAGGTGCTCACCAGGCGGTGGCGTGGTCTGGGCATGGCGTCTCCCGAGCTTTCGCGAACCGGTGTGCTTGCAAAAGACGTTAGACATCAGATCTGACGAATGGCCTGTCCGGTGGCCGCTGGGTAGGCCATTCGCAGGTGCGCATCTTCTCCGCTTGGTCCGACTAGGTGAAAGACACCGTTCCCATGAACGCGTTCGACGGCCATGTGCCCGCTGTTCTGCTCAGACTCGATCGGAATCCGTTCCACCACGGAACCCTCGGCGCCGTCAGATCCCTGGGGCGCAAGGGCGTGGAGGTCCATGCCGTCGTCGAAGCCGGGGGAGGTCCCGTGGGGCGTTCGCGCTATCTGCGCGCCGTGCACGCCGGCCCTGCGGGCGGGCTGGATGCGGAGGAGCCCGAGGCGCTGCTGGAGTGCCTGGTCGGGGTGTCGGAGCGGATCGGGCGGCCGGCGGTGCTCGTGGCCATGGACGACATGAGCGCGATCGCCGTGTCCCGGGTCGCGCCGATGCTGACGGACCGTTTCCGGATCCCCCATCAGCCCGACGACCTGCCCGCCCGGGTGGCGGACAAGGCGGAGCTGTCGCGGCTGTGCGCCCGCTGGGGCGTCCCGCACCCGGAGACCGTGATCCCGGCGAGCGGCGGCGAGGCGGCCCGGGCCGCGTGGCGGCTGGGGCTGCCGGTGGTGGCGAAGTGGAGCCGGCCGTGGCTGCTGCCGGCCGGTGCCGGGCTGCGGAGCACCGTTCTGGTCAACACGGCCGCCGACGCACGCCGGTTGTACGAGCGCTCCGCCGAAGCCGGGAGCCGGCTGCTGCTCCAGCGGTTCCTGCCCGCGGGGCCGGACACCGACTGGTTCTTCCACGGGGCCTTCGCCCGGGGCGGGCGGCCGCTGCTGGCCGGCTCGGGCCGCAAGGAGCTGTCCTGGCCGGTGCGGACCGGGCTGACGGCGGTGGGGCGCTGGCTGCCGGACCCGGCGGTGGAGGAGTCGGCGCTGCGGCTCGCGGAACGGCTCGGCTACCAGGGGATCCTGGACCTCGACTTCCGTCGGGACGAGTGCGGCACCTTCCGCCTGGTGGACTTCAACCCGCGTCCGGGCGCGCAGTTCAGGCTGTTCGCCGACGACTCGGGGCTGGACGTGGTCCAGGCCATGTACCTGGATCTGACGGGTCAGCGGGTGCCGGCGCCGGCGGGCGGGCCCGGGCGGGTCTTCGTCGCGGAGAACTACGCGCTGCTGGCCGCCGTACGGGGCCGCGCGCTGCCGCGCCGCGCCGCCGCCGCGCCCGCTCCGGCGGGTCCGGCGGAGACCGCGTCCGGGGAGCGGGGCCGTGACGCGCGGCCCGGCGCGGTCCGGGTGCTGCCGCGCGGGGAGCGGGGGCGGGTGGAGGCGGCCTGGTTCGCCCTCGACGACCCGTGGCCGTTCCTGGCGATGCTCGGCGCCTTCCTGGGGCGCGGCTTCGGCAAGGGGGCCCGCGCCCTGCGGGGTGTCCCCGCGCAGGGGCGGCGTACGGTCCGCGCGGTGCGGGCGCCGCGCCAGCGCGGCGGCGAACGGTCGTGGCCGCGGTCCCAGTCCCCGGGGCCGGCGGCCGGCCAGGTCCCGCCGGGGGCGCCGGGGGTGCCGGGGGCTTCGGCGGAGCCGGACGAGCTGGTGAGCCGGTGATGCGGTGACGCCGTGATATGTGACGCGGCGTCGTGTTCCGGCGGTGCGGTGACGCGGTGACGCGGTGGTGTCGTACCGCGGTGTCGTGGTGACCCGGCAACGCGGTGACTTGGTGACGCGGTGACTTGGTGACTCGGTGGCGATCTGGTGGAAGGAGTGGCCGTGAGGCGGACGGACGATCTCGTGGTGGTCGGCGCCGGCCCGTACGGGCTGTCGATCGCCGCGCACGCGGCGGCGGCCGGGCTCGGGGTACGGGTACTGGGCCGGCCCATGGCGTCCTGGCGGGACCACATGCCCGAGGGCATGTACCTGAAGTCGGAGCCCTGGTCCTCCAGCCTCTCCGCGCCCGGCGGCCGCTACACCCTGGCCGACTACTGCGCCACCCGGGGCCTGGCCGCCGAGCACGGCAACCCTTTGCCCATCGGCACCTTCAGCGCGTACGGGCTCTGGTTCGCCCGGCACGCCGGCCTGCCCGAGGTGGAGGAGGCCACCGTCACCGAGGTCTCCCCGCAGGGCGACGGCTTCCTCGTCCGCACCGCCGACGGGCCGCCGCTGCTCGCCCGTACGGTGGCCCTGGCCGTCGGGGTGATGCCCTTCACGCACTACCCCGAGGCGCTGCGCGAGCTGCCCCCGGGCCACTACTCGCACAGCAGCGGCCACCGTGACCTGTCCCGCTTCGCCGGGCGCGAGGTCGCCGTCCTGGGAGCCGGGCAGGCCGCGCTGGAGACTGCCGCGCTGCTCGCCGAGGCGGGAGCCCGGCCGTGTCTGGTGGCCCGGCGGTCCCGGCTGAACTGGAACACCGTCCCGCAGCCGCTGGAGCGGCCGCTGGCCCGGGCCCTGCGCGACCCGCACAGCGGTCTCGGCACCGGCTGGCGCAGCTGGGTGTGGTCGGAGCTGCCGTGGGCGGTGCGGCGGCTGCCCGCGCCGACGCGCGAGCGGATCGCCGCCACGGCGCTGGGGCCCGCCGGGGCGTGGTGGCTGCGGGACCGCTTCGAGCGGCGGGTGCCCGCGCTGATGGGGCACCGGCTGAACCGGGCGGTGGCGGTGGGCGGCCGTACCCGGCTGGGGCTGACGACGGCGGCCGGCGAGTCCGTCGTACTGGACACCGCGCACGTCATCGCGGCGACCGGGTTCACCCCGCGGCTGGACCGGCTGGAGCTGCTCGACGCGCGGCTGCGGGCCGCGCTGGCCACGGTGGGCGAGAGCGGCACGCCGGAGCTGAGCGCGGGCTTCGAGTCCTCCTGGCCGGGGCTGTTCTTCGCGGGACTGCTGACGGCTCCCTCATTTGGACCTTCCATGCGATTCGTGCACGGCGCGGGGTTCACGGCGGGGAGACTGGTGAAGGGAGTCCGCAAGCGCCTCGGCGCCCGGGGTCCGCTGCCGGGCTCCTCCGGCGCTGCCCGGCCGGTCCGGGCCGCCGCCGGGCGACCGGAGACGTATCTACGCTGAGATCCACCTGAGAGGGGTCCGCGATGGGCGCGGAGCGAGCACAGGGCGGCCGTGGCTGGGTGCGCATCCCCGCCAGCCGCGGGGAACAGCCCACGGCCAGGACGGCCGCGGGCCAGCCGCCCAGGACGGCCGCGGGCCCGCCGCCCCGGGCGGCGGCCGGCACACCGTACGGATGGCGGCCCTCCGGCCATTTCGGGGCCGGCGACCAGCCCTCGATCTACCTCTCCCTCGTCAAGCGGTGGCGGGAGGCCGGGCGCACCCTTCCGGGGCATCCTGACGAGGAGTGGGAGCGGCTCATCTCCCAGCCGTGCTGGCCAGGCCGTTAGGTGGTGTGTCTCTCGTGGCAGCGGCGGAGCGCGACGAACCGGAACGCGGCACTCCAAGGCCGGTGACGGGCCCGGGGGAGCGGCTCGCGCTCAACGGCATGGGCAGCTTCGAATGGGACCTGGACGCGGGCACCCTCACCCTGGACGAGGCCGGCCTGGCCGTCTTCGACCTGGAGCCGGCCGAGTTCGACCACACCCCCGAGGCCCTCGGCGCGCGGATCCCGCCGGACGACGCGGCCCGGCTCTCGGACACCGTGACCGCGGTGCTGGAGGCCGGCGGGTCGACGTACGGCTCGTACTTCACGGTGCGCCGGCGCGACGGCCGCGACCAGTGGACCCACACCACGGGCCGGGTGCTGCGCGACGAGGACGGACGGCCCCTGCGGATCGCCGGGATCGTCCGCGACGCCACCGCCGAGCTCGCCCACGCGACGGTGCTGCGGAAACTGGAGACCGCCCGCACCCAGCAGGCCGCCATCGTGCAGCGCACCACCGAGGCCCTCTCGCGGGCGGTGACGGTCGACGACGTGACGGCCGCCCTGACCGGGGCGGGCGCGCTGGAACGGCTCGGTGCGGACGGGCTGGCGCTGGGCCTCGTCGAGAACGGCACCATCAAGATCATCGCGCTCAGCGGGGAGACGCTGGAGATCCTCAGCGAGCGCAAATTCACCCGCCTGGACGGATCACTGCCGCTCTCCCAGGCCATCCTGAGCCGGCAGGCACGTTTCGTCACCTCGCTCACCGAACTCGCCGGCGAGTTCCCGCTGCTCGCCGACTACCTGCGCCGCATCCACTACGACGCGGCCGCCTACCTCCCCCTGATCGCCCAGGCCAAGGCCATCGGCGGACTCGTGCTCTTCTACCGCCGGCGCACCGAGTTCAGCCCCGAGGAACGCAACCTGTGCCTGGGCCTGGCCGGCATCGTCGCCCAGTCCCTCCAGCGGGCACTCCTCTTCGACCAGGAACGGGAGTTCGCCACCGGCCTCCAGGCCGCCATGCTGCCCCGCCGCATCCCCGACATCACCGGCGGCGAGATCGCCGTCCGCTACCACTCCGCCTGGAGCGGGCGCGAGGTCGGCGGCGACTGGTACGACGTGATCGCCCTGCCCCGCGACCGCGTCGGCATCGTCGTCGGCGACGTACAGGGCCACGACACCCACGCCGCCGCCATCATGGGCCAGCTGCGCATCGCGCTCCGCGCCTACGCCGGCGAGGGCCACCCGCCCTCAACCGTCCTCGCGCGGGCCTCCCGCTTCCTCGCCGAACTCGACACCGAACGCTTCGCCACCTGCATGTACGCACAGGTCGACCTGGAGACCGGAGGCGTACGGGCCGTCCGCGCCGGCCACCTCGGCCCGCTGATCCGCCACACGGACGGCCGAACCGGCTGGCCCAACGTCCGCGGCGGCCTCCCCCTCGGCCTGGCCTCCGTCTTCGAACAGGAGGACTTCCCCGAGACCCGCCTCGACCTGGTGCCCGGCGAGACGCTCGTGCTGTGCACCGACGGGCTCGTGGAGGAACCGGGCACCACCATCACCGCCGGCATGGACGCCCTCGCCCACGCCGTCCGCAGCGGCCCCCAGGGCGCCGGCGCCCTCGCGGACCACCTCCTGGACCGGCTCTGGGAACGCTGGGGCTCCGGCGACGACGTGGCCCTGCTCGTACTGCGCCGCGCCCCGGACCCCGGCACCCACCGGGCGCCGCGGATCCACCAGTACGTCCACCAGGCCGACCCCGAGGGGCTGTCCGAGGCCCGCTACGCCCTGCGGCAGGCCCTGCGCGACTGGGGCATGGCCGAACTCGCCGACGACGTCGAGCTCGCCGCGGGGGAGTTGCTGGTCAACGCCCTGCTGCACACCGACGGCGGGGCGGTGCTGACCATGGAGGTGCTGCCCGAGCCGGTGCGGCGGATCCGGCTGTGGGTCAAGGACCGCTCCAGCGTGTGGCCGCGCCGGCGCACCCCGGGCGAGGCGGCCACCACGGGGCGGGGGCTGCTGCTGGTGGACGCCCTGGCCACGCACTGGGGAGTGGAGTCCCGGGGCGACGGGAAGGCCGTCTGGTGCGAGTTCGACGCCGGAGGCACCCCGCGCGGCACGGGATGACGGGGCACGGCGTGACCGGACGGTCACGCCGGGTTGTGGGGTCCGGGGCGCGGGGTGATGATGCCGCCATGGAACGGATGCTGGTTCTTCGGGACGTGCCGGTCTTCCAGGGCGCCCCGCTGCTGATGGGGGTATGGTGCGCCGCCTGACCAGGGGCGCGGTCACGGGGATCGTGGCGACGCTGGCGGTACTGCTGGTGGCTGCCGGGGGCCAGGCGGTCGTCGACTGGACGACGGGGCGTCCGCACACGGACCCCGGATGCCAGACGGTCGCGTTCATGTCGATGACGGGCGTCGCGCCCGAGTGCCGGTAGCGGCGGCTACCGCACCCGCGCGGCCGGCCGCGCTCCCTACGGGTGTTCGACGATCTCGATCTCCTGGTCGTCCCGCGCGACCGTGTCGATGGCGCGGGGCATCAGACCCGAGAAGTGGATCTCCTGGAGCTCCGCGACGGCCCTGGCGGCGCCCGGGTGGATGCCACCGGTGAGCGGGCTGCCGGCCACCCACTCGTGCTCGGCGCCGTCGCAGACGACCTCGCCCGCGCCGATGCTCAGCCGGGTGCCGTCCTGGATGACGGTGGCCTTGATCTGAACCGCCCCCGAGGGTGACGCGGCCTCGCAGTGGTAGGTGCCGGAAAGGGTGATGGAACCGTCCCCGGCGATGTGAGCTTCCGACTGTACGGAAATTCCCTGATTGAAAACGGTGGCGTGGGCGGGAGCCGTGAACAGGGTGGTCGCGGCCAGGGCGGAGAAGGCCCCCAGGGCCATTCGGCGGGCGGACGTGCGCATTTTTCCTCCAGGTGGGAGCGGGCGGCGGGAATCCACCGGAACGCATTGTGCTGGCAATTGGCGGGCGACTCCTTCCGCGCGCTCGTGTCGGTGTGTGCAATTCCCCGCTCGGGCGCGTGAGACTGGCCGGGAATACTCCCCGCCCCGAAGATCCCCGAAGGGGTTCCCGCATGCGTCAGCCCGCCTCCCTCTCCACTTCGGTCTCCACCTCGGTCTCCGTCCTCGCCGCCGCCGCTCTGATGCCCTTCCTGCTGTTCACCGCCACCGCCTGCCAGAGCGCCCCCGAGGGGGCCGCGCTCGCCCCCGCCGCGGCACCCGCCGTCCCGGTCGACGACGGCGCCCCCGGCGCCGACGAGGACCCCGCCGCCCAGGACCGGTCGGGGGCGGTGCCCGGCGCGGCCAAGGACGCCCATGTGGGTGACTCCGTACGGGTGCAAGGACACGAGGTGGGCCGCCACCTCCAGGTGGTGCTGGCCGCGTTCGTGGACCCGGCGGTCAGCGTCGAACCGAACTACCAGCCGCCCGCCGGGAAGCGCTGGGTGGCCGCCTCGATGTCGTTCGTCAACGTCGGCGGAGCCTCGTACGGGGCGCTCGGGCGCATGTGGGCGTACGACGGCGCGGGCAAGCGCCACCCGGTGGTGCGCACCGGTGAACTGACGACCGGCAAACCGCTCGTCTTCGATTCGCTCGCGGTCGGCGAGCGGGCCGAGGGATGGGTCGTGTTCGAAATTCCGGAAAACCAGAAGATCGTGCGGCTCCAGTACCAGGACGCGAACATGCAGGCGAATTCCGGAGGGGGATTCTGGTCGGTCTAGCCCGCGCGGGTGAAAGGCCGTGAAAGGGCCCGGCGCCGGAGCACTAAGGTGCGCGCATGACTTCTACGCAAGCCGAAACCGACCGCAGCCTGCTCGGCACCATTTCCGTGCTCGCCTGGATCGGCGACCCCGCCGAGGGCCACGACATCCCGTACCTGCTCGCCTACACGCTCGGTGACGGGCCGCAGGGCCGGGAGGCGGGCGAGGCGGCCGCCCGCGGGCTGCTGGAGGAGATGGGCCTGGGCATCGGCGACATGGTGAACGGGACCGAGAAGCCACAGAAGTTCGACGTGAAGATCGTCCTCGCGGACAACCAGATCGCGCTGACCCTCCCCGGACTGAACGCCACCTGCACCGCCCCCGACGAATGGGTCGCGGCGGCCACCGAGAGCGGCCAGGCCTACTTCCTGTTCGCCACGCGCGCCTGGCCCGAGGCCGTCCCCGGCAAGCCGGTGAGCGCGGAACTCCTCCAGGCCTTCGCCGGCGACGAAGGAGTGCTGACCAGCAGCGCCCACTGCCTCGTCGCCGTGCAGAGCCTGCAGCGCTAGGGGGTGTCCGGCGGATCGGGGTCAGACGCCCCGGGCCCGGCCCTGACCCGCCGGACACCCCCCCCAGGGCTGGCCGACCCCTGTCCGCGGCAGCCGCCGCCGCGCCTGCGGCGGCCGCCGTGCACCGGCCGCCGGGCTCCCAGCCTGCCCGGCGGCCGGCCCCCCCGGGCCGTGTCTTTCGGATCAGGCGTCAGGGACGTTCGAAGGCGAACCGCAGCGAGCGGACCCGGTTGTCGAAGTTCGAGCCCGCCAGATCGGGCAGGCCCACCGCGCGCAGGCCCACCGGCCGGGTGAGCAGCTCACGGAAGAGCGCCTTCATCTCCACCCGGGCCAGATGGGCGCCCAGGCAGAAGTGCGGTCCGCCGCCGCCGAAACCCAGGTGCGGATTGGGGGAGCGGGTGATGTCGAACGCGTCCGGGTCGGGGAACACCGCCTCGTCGCGGTTGGCCGACGCGTAGTACAGCACCACCTTGTCCCCGGGCCGGAACACACGCCCGCCCAGAGCGTGCTCGGCGGTGACCGTCCGGCGGAACTGGATGATCGGCGTCGAGTGCCGGATCATCTCGTCCACCGCGCCGTCCGCGTGCTTCTCGAAGTCCGACAGCAGCAGGTCCCGCTGCTCCGGGAAGTCCGTCAACAGGGTCAGGCCGTGGCTGATGGCGTTGCGGGTGGTCTCCACCCCCGCCACCATCAACAGGCTGAAGAAGGCGCCCAGCTGGCGCGCGCCGAGCGCCTGGCCGTCCACGTTGGCGCACACCAGGGCCGAGATCAGGTCGTCCGTGGGGTTCTTGCGCCGCTCCCGCCCGATCCCCGCGACCATCCGCTGCATCCGGGCCAGGGCCCGCAGCCCGCGGCCGGGCATCCGCAGCCGGGCCGCCAGCCCGCGCTCCACACCGATGTTCTCGGAGGCGTGGTTGACCCGGTCCGCGATCTCCGCACGGTAGTGCTCCGGGATGCCCATCATGTTGCAGATGACCTCCAGGGGCAGCCGGGAGGACACCGCCGAGACGAACTCGTCCGGGCGCTCGGCCAGCACGTCGTCCACGATCCGGGCCGCCACCGCGTGGATGTCCTCCTCGGCCGCCGCCAGCAGCCGCGGCGTGAACGCCCGCTGCACGATCTTCCGCAGCTGCGCGTGGTCCGGGCCGTCCAGGTTGACCATGGAGTCCCCGAACAGCGCCCGCACCCACCGGGCCGGCTCCGGCGTCGTGACCCCGGGCGCGCTCGCGAACACCTTCGGCAGCCGGCTCGCCTCCTGCACGTCGGCGTGGCGTACGAGGGCCCAGTGGCCGCCCCCCTCGGGGACGAACACCGGGGAGTCCAGCGCGCGCAGCCGGGCGAAGGCCGCGAGCCGCTGGTCGGGGGGCCGCTGCCAGAAGCCCGGCTCGGCCAGTTCCCCTCCGGGGTCGGTGCCGGAGCCGTGCCGTTGCGGGGGGAGTGTCATGGGGGCTGTCTCTTCCTGTCGCCGTTCCGCTGAGCTGCTGAACGGGTTCGGGGGCGTGGGGGTGACGGCCGGAGCCTCAGACTTCGGCACCGGCGCGGGCGGGCCTCCCGCCGCGGACGGCCAGCGTCGTGCCGGCCACCACCGTGGCCGTCGCGACCAGCCCCGCGTACAGGACCGCGTACGAACCCGCCCAGGTGCAGGCGAGCAGGGCCAGCGCGGACACCGGCAGCACCAGCTGCTGGGCCGCGCCGCGCTTGAAGTGGCGCGAGTGCAGCAACCACACCATCAGCAGGAACAGCGCCGACGGGACCGTCACGGCGGCGTTCGCGGCGACCTGCGAGATGTGCGCCTTCCCCACCGCGTGCTCCACCGCGACCTCGATGCCCGCTCCGATCGCCGCACCCGACGCGAAGATCAGCAGATGGCCGTAGCCCCACGGGATCGCCTCCCGGTTGGAGTTCAGCCGCTCGTGCATCGGCACCGCGAAGTAGATCCACCACGCGGCGAAGACGATCAGCAGGCCGCCCGCCGCGATCGGCAGCAGCTCGCCCAGCGCCTCGTGCTCGTCGAGCGCCGACTTCACCGCCACCGTGCTCGCCGCGATGGTCTCGCCCAGCACGATGATGGTGAACAGCCCGTACCGCTCCACGATGTGGTGGGCGTGCCAGGGCGTCTGGTGCCGTCGCTCCGCCAGCACCGGGACCATCAGCTCGGCCACCACCAGCACCAGGAACAGCCAGCGCTTCGAACCCTCCGGAGCGAACAGCAGCCCCACCCAGCCCGCCTGACAGATCACCAGGCCGGCCGCGTACTTCAGCGCCGCCGAACGTGCCGCACCGCTCTCCCCGGCCGCCGCGCGCAGCCACTGCGCCGTCAGCGCCACCCTCATGATCAGGTAGCCGATGACGGCCACCGTCCAGTCGTTGTCGTCGAAGGCCCGGCTCACCCCCGCCGCGTAGACGAGCACACCGGCGATCTGCACCAGCGTCGCGACCCGGTACGGCACGTCGTCGCAGTCGTAGGCGGACGCGAACCACGTGAAGTTCATCCACGCCCACCACACGCCGAAGAAGACGAAGAAGTAGCCGACCACCCCGGACCCCGGATGGCCCTCCGCCAGCGCGTGCACCAGCCGCGCCCCCGCCTGGGCGATCGCGACGACGAAGCAGAGGTCGAAGAACAGCTCCAGTGAGGTCGCCGTCCGGTGCCCCTCGTCGCGGCTGCGGGCGGTCATCGGTACGTACGTCATACCGCCCAGCACACCAGGGCCCGGCCCCCCGGCCGGCGAGGCGCGCGGCCGACGGCCCCCGGGTACCCCGGGCGGACTCGTGCCCGCCCGATCCGTCCGGCCACGAGACGAAGGGACCACGGCCGGCGGGACAAGGTCCCGCCGCCCACACGACGTTCGCCCCTGCCGCGGCCCACCCCCCGCAGCGGAGCCTGGATAAGTCAGGACCCTTCTCAATGTTCAGGACCACGCCATGAGTTCCGCCACGCAGCAAGCGCCACAGGTCCTCGCCGACCCGGCGCAGTACCGCCCGGGCCGCACCATCACGCAGTGGACCCCCGAGGATCCCTCCTTCTGGCGCTCCACCGGCAAGAAGGTCGCCACCAGGAACCTGTGGATCGCCGTCCCGGCCCTGCTCGTGGCCTTCGTGGTCTGGCAGGTGTGGAGCATCACGGCGACCAACCTGAAGGACGTCGGGTTCGGCTTCTCCCAGTCGCAGCTGTTCTGGCTGACGGCCGTCCCCGGCATCACCGGCGGCACCGCCCGGATCTTCTACACCTTCCTCGGCCCGATGGTGGGACAGCGCCGCTTCACCGCCCTCTCCACAGTGGTCCTGGTCGTCCCGCTGCTGTGGCTCGGCTTCGCCGTGCAGGACCCGGACACCTCCTACACCACCATGGTCGCCATCGCCGCCCTCTGCGGAATCGGCGGCGCGAACTTCTCCTCCTCCCTCGCCAACATCGGCTTCTTCTACCCGAAGCAGGAGAAGGGCAACGCCACCGGCATCAACGGCGGCCTCGGCAACCTCGGCGTCTCCGTGGTCCAGCTGCTCACCCCCATCCTGATCACCTCCTCCGTCCTGGCCATCGGAGCGGGCCAGAAGAAGGCGAACGGCTCGGAGATCTACCTCCAGAACGCCGCCTTCGTCTGGATCCCGGTCCTGGTCGTGCTGGCGGCGGTCGCCTGGTTCGGGCAGAACGACCTCAAGGTCGCCTCCACGCCCTTCAGCCAGCAGAAGATCATCTTCAGGCGCAAGCACAACTGGCTGATGACCTGGCTCTACGTCGGCACCTTCGGCTCCTTCATCGGCTTCGCCGCCGCCCTGCCACTGCTCATCAAGACCACCTTCCCCGCGTACTCCGTAGCCACGTACGCCTGGATGGGCCCGGCCCTGGGCGCGCTGGCCCGCTGGGCGGGCGGCTGGATCGCCGACAAGCTGGGCGGTGCCCGGGTGACGATCCTTTCCTTCGTGGGCATGGGCGCGTCGATCATCGGCGTGATCAACTTCCTGCCCGGGGGCTCTGACCATGGTTCGTTCCAAGGCTTCTTCCTCTGCTTCCTGGCCGCCTTCTTCTTCTCGGGCATCGGCAACGGCTCGACCTTCCGGCAGATCCCGGTCATCTTCCGGGCGCAGCACCTGAAGGGCCTGACGGAGGGCACGCCGCAGTACGCGGCCGCCCTGAAGCAGGCGGAGATCGAGTCCGGCGCGGTGACGGGCTTCACCGCGGCCATCGCCGCCTACGGCTTCTTCTTCATCCCGGCGATGTTCGCCAACTTCTCGGTGACCAGCGCGATGTGGGGCTTCGTCGCCTTCTACGCCAGCTGCGTGGCCGTGACCTGGTGGTTCTACGCCCGCAAGAACGCGGAAGCCCCCAGCTGACCCCCGGCCCGGGCCCCGGGCGCCGCGGCCCCCACCAGTCCCGCGCCGCCCGGCACCCCACCCGAAGCCCCGGGCCCGGGCCCTGACCTCAGGGCTCCCGGGCACTGGCCTCAGGCGCCGGCCCGTGCGGCTTCGCCCGCGACCCTCCGGCCCCCGGCCCCCGGCCCCCGGCGCCGGCGTCCGGGGGCGCGGGGCCGGGTCGCGGGGCCGGGTCGCGGGGCGGGGACGCCCGGATTGCTGCGTCCGCCCGCCCGCAGGGCCCTGGCCCGTCTCCCCCCCCGGGCCCACCTTCGGAGCCGGGTGCGGCTCATGCCGCCTGCCGTACACCGCTCCCGCCCGTCGTCCACGACGTGGCCCCGGATGGCGTCATCCGGCCCGAGCAGCCCGTCACCCTCCCTCCGCCGCCGGCTGCCGTATCACCGTGTCCCCCGTCTTCGCCGCCATGGCCGCCGCGATCGGGCCGGACGACGGTGACGGCCGGCACCCGCACCGCCCCGCGGCCGTGGCGGTCCCGGTCCCGATCCCGGTGGCCCTGCCGGGCCTCCTCGCCGCAGCCGCCGCCCAGGCCGGGGCCCGCGAGGAGCTCGGCCGGGACGCCGGGGAGGCCGAGGCCCCCGTCCCCGGGGCCCCATCGCAGCCGCCGGTGCGCTGGTCCGCGTACCTCTTCCTCCTCCTCTTCCGCGGCGGGCCGGCCAGGCCCGGCCCGGTCGCCGTCATCGGTGTCTGCGGACCGTCCGGACCGTCCTGCCCCGACATCGCGCAGGACCACCCCTGGTTCTTCGCCATCATGCTGTTGCTCCTCTCCGCCTCTGCTCTCGCGCCGACTTCCTTCATGCTGCCGGGGCCGCTCAAGAGGTGCGTCGCGCTATCCACAGGCGCCGCCCGAAGGCAGATTTTCCGACTTTCCAGCCCCTGCCACGAATTCTTGTGAATGCTTTCACAAGCGCACTATGGACTTTGGTCCACGGAAAATCCCAGCTCAAAGGCGGTGGCGAAGGTCAAGGTTCGGCGGTCGGGGGACTTTTGGGCCTGAGTTCAGGACCATCGCGGCACCAAATGATCGATCAAAAGGCGTGGAATGGACACAAGCAATGAGGCGACTCGGAGAAGGAGCCGGTGATGACCGCCACCCCTGTGGAGACCACGAAGAACGGCGAGGCCTGGGAGGGCTTCAAGGGCGGTCTGTGGCGCGACGCCATCGACGTCCGCGACTTCATCCAGCAGAACTACACGCCGTACGAAGGTGACGACTCCTTCCTCGCCGGCCCCACCGAGCGCACCACCGCCGTATGGAAGGCGATCACCGACAGGTTCCCGGAGGAGCGCCAGAAGGGCGTGTACGACATCGCGTACGACATCCCGTCGTCGATCACCGCGCACGCCCCGGGCTACATCGACCGCGACAAGGACCTGATCGCCGGCCTCCAGACCGACGCCCCGCTCAAGCGCGCGATCATGCCGTACGGCGGCTGGCGGATGGTCGCCGGCGCCCTGGAGACCTACGGCTACCCGGTCTCCGAGGAGCTGGAGAAGGTCTTCACCGAGTACCGCAAGACCCACAACGCCGGCGTCTTCGACGCCTACACCCCCGAGATCCGCGCCGCCCGCAAGGCCGGCATCGTGACCGGCCTCCCGGACGCGTACGGCCGCGGCCGCATCATCGGCGACTACCGCCGCGTGGCCCTCTACGGAGTCGACCGCCTGATCGCAGTCAAGAAGGACGAGAAGGAGGAACTGAACTCCCTCCCCGCCGGCAACCGCTCGCTGGAGGAGACGATCCGCCTGCGCGAGGAACTCGCCGAGCAGATGCGCGCGCTGTCCGAGCTCAAGGCGATGGCCGCCTCCTACGGCTACGACATCTCCGGCCCCGCCGTCACCGGCCGCGAAGCCATCCAGTGGCTGTACTTCGCGTACCTCGGCGCCGTGAAGGAGCAGAACGGCGCGGCCATGTCCCTGGGCCGCACCTCCACGTTTGTCGACATATATCTTCAGCGTGACATCGCGGCCGGCCTCCTCACCGAGGAACAGGCACAGGAACTCGTCGACGACTTCATCATCAAGCTGCGCATCGTCCGCTTCCTGCGGACCCCCGAATACGACGAACTGTTCTCCGGCGACCCGACCTGGGTCACCGAGTCCATCGCCGGCATGGGGGAGGACGGCCGCCCGCTGGTCACCAAGACGTCCTTCCGCTACCTCCAGACCCTCTACAATCTCGGCCCGGCCCCCGAGCCGAACATGACGGTCTTCTGGTCCCCGCGGCTGCCGCAGGGCTTCAAGGAGTTCTGCGCCCGCGTCTCCATCGACACCTCCTCGGTGCAGTACGAATCCGACGAGCTGATGCGCCCGCGCTTCGGCGACGACACAGCCATCGCGTGCTGCGTCTCGGCCATGCCGGTGGGCAAGCAGATGCAGTTCTTCGGCGCCCGCGTCAACGTCGCCAAGACCCTCCTCTACGCGATCAACGGAGGCCGGGACGAGAAGTCCGGCGCCCAGGTCGGACCGCGGACCGCCCTGCCCGCCTCCGACGTCCTCGACTACGACGAGGTCATGGCCAAGTTCGACGAGCAGATGGAATGGCTCGCCGAGACCTACGTCCACGCCCTCAACGTCATCCACTACATGCACGACCGCTACGCCTACGAGCGCCTCGAAATGGCACTGCACGACCGCGATGTGCGCCGCACCATGGCCTGCGGCATCGCCGGCCTGTCCGTCGCCGCCGACTCGCTGTCCGCCATCAAGTACGCCAAGGTCACCGCCCTGCGCGACGAGAGCGGCCTCGCCACCGACTACGCCATCGAGGGCGAGTTCCCCGCGTACGGCAACAACGACGACCGCGTCGACGAGATCGCCGTCTGGCTCGTCGAGGAGTTCATGAAGAAGATCCGCAAGCACGAGACGTACCGGGGCGCCGAGCACACCCAGTCCGTACTGACGATCACCTCGAACGTGGTCTACGGCAAGAAGACCGGCAACACCCCGGACGGACGCCGGGCCGGCGAACCCTTCTCACCCGGCGCCAACCCGATGAACGGCCGCGACACCCACGGCTACGTCACCTCGGCCCTGTCGGTCGCCAAGCTCCCGTACGCGGACGCGGAGGACGGCATCTCACTGACCAACACCGTCACCCCCGACGGCCTCGGCCGCACCCCCGAGGAGCGGATCAAGAACCTCGCCGGCGTGCTCGACGGCTACATGGCCGTCGACGGCTTCCACATGAACGTCAACGTGCTGAACCGCGACACCCTCCTGGACGCCATGGAGCACCCGGAGAAGTACCCGCAGCTGACCATCCGCGTCAGCGGCTACGCGGTGAACTTCGTGCGGCTCACGCGGGCGCAGCAGCTCGACGTGCTGAACCGCACCTTCCACGGCGCGCTGTAACACCGTCCGCAGACCGCGCCGTCCGCAGACCGCGCGGCCGGGGCCGGGCCCTCACCCCGGCCCCGAGCCGCGCGCTCCCACCGGAACACGACTGGAGCACCTGCCATGACCGTCTACTTCGGTACGAGCCTGCCCGTCGGCCCCGAGAACGCCGCCGTCGTCAGCGCCGCCCGCCCACCGGCCGCCGCCGCGCAGCCCGCGGCCACCCCCGCGCAGACCCCGGCCGCCGCCGCGACGCAGCGGCCGAGCGAGGGCTCGGTGCACTCCTGGGACCTGTCCACCGGAGTCGACGGCCCCGGCACCCGGTTCGTGACCTTCCTCGCCGGCTGCCCGCTGACCTGCCTGTACTGCCACAACCCCGACACCATGCGGATGCGCAGCGGCCGTCGCACCTCGGCCGACGCCGTCATCGCAGAAGCCCGTAAGTACACCCGGTTCATCTCCGCCTCGGGCGGCGGCGCCACCATCTCCGGCGGCGAACCGCTGCTCCAGCCCGTCTTCGCCGGAGAGCTCCTGCACCGCATGAAGAACGACCTGGGCCTGCACACCGCCCTCGACACCTCGGGCTTCCTCGGATCCCGGGCCACCGACGCACTGCTGCGCGACGTGGACCTCGTACTGCTCGACATCAAGTCCTGGGACCGGGACACCTACAAGAAGGTCACCGGCCGGCAGCTGGAGCCCACCCTGGACTTCGCGCACCGCCTCGCGGACCTGGGCAAGGAGGTGCACTTGCGGTTCGTGCTCGTGCCCGGGCTCACCGACGCGCGCGAGAACGTCGAAGGGGTCGCCGCCTTCGCCGGCGGTCTCGGGAACGTCTCGCGGGTCGACGTACTGCCCTTCCACAAACTCGGCGAGAGCAAGTGGGAAGCCCTGGACATGCCCTTCACCCTGCACGACACGCCGTCGCCCACCGCAGCGCAGGTGGCCGAGGCCAAGGCGGTCTTCGACGCCCACGGACTGAAGGCCGTATGACCCGTCCAGGCCAATCCTGAACTCCGCATAACGGGCTGAATCGGCATAGACCACCTAGCGTGGTGCTGTGTCCGAGCCCACAGAAGTACTCGCCGCAGACCCACCCCCCGGGCCACCCGAGACCCTGCCACCGGCCGGGCGGTCCGTCACCGCACGGGCCACCGCGGCCGGCGTCGCGGTCTCCCTCCTGCTCATCGCCGCCATCGTGCTGGGCAGCCGCCTGCTGCGGGACTTCGACTCCGCCCTGCTGCCGTACGCCGTCGCCACGGTCTTCCTGGCCTTCGGCGTGGCCTACCGGTACACGGTCTGGGTGTCCGCACCCGGCGCGCGCCGGCTCTTCAAGAGGGGCTTCGGCAGCTTCTTCTCGGCCGCCAACTTCAAGAAGGCGCCCACCGCCCTCCCGAAGATGATCGCCACCTACCTCGGCTTCCAGAAATTCCTCGGCGCCCGCTCACGTGCCCGCTGGGCCGCCCACCAGCTGATCTTCTGGGGATGCCTGCTGGCCGCCGCGATCACCTTTCCCCTCACCTGGGGCTGGTTCACCTTCACCTCCGGCAGCGGCTCCGGACCCGGCTACGAGATGCGGATCTGGGGCTTCAAAGTCATCGGATTCAACTCGCTCGACATCCTGGGCTGGCTGATGTTCCACGGCCTGGACATCGCGGCCGTCCTCGTCATCCCCGGAGCCTCGTACTTCCTCTGGCGCCGCATGAAGGACCGCGGCGCCATCACCGGCCAGCGCTTCGCCTACGACCTGCTCCCGCTGATCTGCCTGATCGTGATCTCGGTGACCGGGCTGCTGCTCACCTTCTCGTCGATCTTCCTGCACGGCGGCGGCTACGAGTTCCTGGCGATCCTGCACATGGTCTCGGTGGTCTTCACCCTCATCTACATCCCCTTCGGGAAGTTCTTCCACATCGTCCAGCGGCCGGCGGCGGTCGGCATGCAGCTCTTCAAGTACACCGCCCGCCAGGACGAGGAGATCTTCGCCTGCAAGCGCTGCGGCGAACCCATCGACACCACCCCGTACGTGGAGAACCTGCGCGGCACGATGCAGGACCTCCGGCTCGACTTCAACGCCTTCGCCGAATACTGCCCCCGCTGCAAGCGGATCCTGCGCGGCAACGCCTACCTGACCCACGTCAAGAAGGGCTTCAAGTGACCGCGACGGACCCCGCCAAGCGGGCCCCCCTTCCCCTCGACCCGGCCATCGCCCCGCCCGGCACCCGCAACTTCCGCGACGCCGGCGGCATCCCCGCCGACCAGTGGCACGCCGACCAGAACGGCGAGACCCTCGTCCCCACCCACTGCTGCTTCTGCGGCGTGCAGTGCGGCATGTACCTCCGCGTCGACAAGGGCGGCAAGGTCTTCGGCGTCGAACCCCGCAACCACGACATCAACCGCATGCGGCTGTGCCCCAAAGGCATCAACGCCTACCAGCAGGTCAACCACCCCGACCGGCTGACCTCGCCCCTGATGCGCCGCTCCCGCGACGAGGAATTCAAGGAGGCCTCCTGGGACGAGGCCCTCGACTTCACCGTCTCCGAGATCCGGCGCATCCAGGCCGACCACGGCAACGACGCCGTCGGACTGCTCGGCGGCGCCAGCCTCTACTCCGAGAAGACCTACCTCGTCGGCAAGTTCGGCCGGGTCGCCCTCAAGACCAGGCACGTCGACTACAACGGCCGCCTCTGCATGGTCAGCGCCGCCGGCGCCAACAAGCTCGCCTTCGGCATCGACCGCGCCGCCAACCCCTTCTCCGACATCCTCCTCACCGACTGCCTGCTGATCGCCGGGTCGAACGTGGGGGAGTGCTTCCCGGTGATGACCCAGTACCTCTGGGGCGCCCGCGACCGGGGCGCGTCGCTGATCGTCGTCGACCCGCGCGAGACGGCCGTCGCCCGCACCGCCGATGTCCACGTCCCCGTCAAACCCGGCACCGACTCGGCCTTCTTCAACGCCGTGCTCCACGTGATCGTCGCCGAGGGCCTCACCGACGAGGCGTACCTCGCCGCCCACACCACCGGCTGGGACGAGGTCAAGAAGACCGTCCAGGAATACCCGCCCGCCCGGTCCGCCGAGATCTGCGGCATCCCCGCCTCCCAGATCGTCCAGGTCGCCCGAATGTTCGCCGGCGCGGACAAGGCGATGGCCTTCCACGCCCGCGGCATCGAACACCACTCGCAGGGCGTCGAGAACTGCCTGTCCGTCATCAACATGTGCGTGGCCACCGGCAACCTCGGCAGACCCGGCGCCGGCTACGGCACCATCACCGGCCAGGGCAACGGCCAAGGCGGCCGCGAACACGGCCAGAAAGCCGACCTCCTGCCCGGCGGCCGCTCCATCACGAACGAGGAGCACCGCCGCCAGATCTGCCGGATCTGGGGCATCGACGAGGCCGACCTCCCGCCCGCCGGCACCTCCATGATGGAAATGGTCTGGCAGATGCAGCGGCAGGAGATCCGCGGCCTGATCGGTATCTGCAACAACCCGTTCGTCTCACTCCCCAACTACGGGGCGGTCAAGCACGGCTACGACACCCTTGAGTTCCACGCGCAGTTCGACTTCTTCCTCTCCGAGACCGCCGTCAACGCGCACGTGGTCTTCCCGGTCACCGTCTGGGCCGAGGACGAGGGCGTCATGGCCAACACCGAAGCCCGGGTGGTCAAGCACAACAAAGCACAGGAGCCACCCGCCGGGGTGCGCACCGACACCTGGGTGATGTGCGAACTGGCCAGACGCCTGGGCGCCGGCGACAAGTTCGACTTCCCCGGCTCCCGCGAGGTGTTCGAGGAACTGCGCGTCGCCTCCGCCGGCACCGTCAACGACTACTACGGCATCACGTACGAGCGGCTCGAAGCGAGCGGAGGCATCGCCTGGCCCTGCCCGTCCACCGAGCACTCCGGCACGCCCCGGCTGTTCGAGGACGGCCGGACCTACCACCCCGACGGCAAGATCCACATGCAGGTCGTGGAATGGCACCCGCCCATGGACGCCTACACCGAGGAGTTCCCGCTCTCCCTCACCACCGGCCGCACCGTCGCGCACTTCCTGTCCGGCAACCAGACCCGCCGCCTGGGCGCCCTCGTCGAACAGACCCCGCGCCCGTGGGTGGAGGTGCACCCCTCCCACGGATTCCGCGACGGCGACCCCGTCCGGGTGGTCACCCGACGCGGCAGCGAGGTCTTCCCGGCCCTCGTCACGGAGGCCATCCGCCCCGACACCGTCTTCATCCCCTACCACTGGCCCGTCCCGACGGCCGCGAACGCCCTGACCATCGACGCCCTCGACCCCCGCTCGAAGATCCCCGAGTACAAGGTCTGCGCCGCCCGGATCGAGGCGGCGGAGCGGGTCGACGAGGTCCCCGCACCGCCCACGGCCCCCGGCCACCAGGCCTACCCGGAGACCCAGGTCTCCCGCACCGACCCCCTGCCCCCCACGTCCTCGCAGGGCCGTGGCACGGCGGAGAGGAGCTGACACCCCCATGATGGGCCGCACGATCTTCATCGACCCCGGCCGCTGCATCGGCTGTCAGGCCTGCGTATCCGCCTGCCGCGAATGCGACTCACACCGCGGCAAGTCGATGATCCACCTGGACTACACCGACACCGGCCGGTCCGTCGCCTCTCTCCCCACCGTCTGCATGCACTGCGAGGACCCCGTCGCGCCCTGCGCCGAGGTCTGCCCCGCCGACGCCATCCTGGTGACGGCGGACGGCGTGGTCCAGCAGGCCGACACCACCCGCTGCATCGGCTGCGCCAACTGCGTCAACGCCTGCCCCTTCGGCGTCCCGAAGATCGACCTGCAGGCGAAGCTCCAGATGAAGTGCAACCTCTGCTACGACCGCACCGCCTACGGCCTGGCCCCCATGTGCGCCACGGTCTGCCCGACCGGGGCCCTCTTCTACGGAACCCTCGAAGAGCTCCAGGCCGAGCGCCCCGGCGTCCAGGTCGCCGACTCCTTCGCCTTCGGCGACGTGGTCGTCTCCACCGGCGTGGCGATGGTCGTCCCCGCAGACAAGGTCCAGTGGCCCGTGCCCGGAGGCCTGCCCGTCGTGGAGGTGAATGGGGTGGATGTCCGATGAGCGTGACCCAGCAGCCCGCACCCGGCTCCGGACCGGGCCCGGACGCCGGTGGCGACGCCGCCGCCAACCAGCTGCGCGACCGGATCAGCGCCGACTCCCTCACCACCCGGCGCGACTATCTGCGGATCGTCGCCACCGTCTCCGGAGGCCTGGCCATCGGAGGCGTCGGAGTCGCATCCGGCATCCTGCACCGGCACGGGGACAGCGGGACGATGCCCGAGGCCAAGAAGGTCACCGACCAGCTCGCACCGGGCGAGTCCGTGGCCTTCCGCTTCCCCGGCGACGAGGACCGGGCCCTCGCCGTCCGGCTCGGCGACGGCAGCCTCGTCGCCTACTCCGCCGTCTGCACCCACCTGGCCTGCGCCGTGCTCTGGCGTGAGGACCGCGGCCCCGAAGGGGAGCTGTACTGCCCCTGCCACGAAGGCGTCTTCGACGCCCGCACCGGTGAGGTGACCGCAGGCCCGCCACCCCGCCCACTCCCGAGGATCTTCCTGACCGAGCAGGCCGACGGCAGCGTCTGGGCCATCGCCACCGCCCGCTCCGGGGAGCCCGCCAAGGAAGCCCTGTGCCGGCAGTTCGGCGACTCCCGGCCCGAGACGGCCCAGCGCCTGGGGTGCCCCGGAGCAGCCCGCGCCGCCGAAAGCAGGCGGACATGAGCGACGCGCAGCTCCCTCCCCGCGCCGAATACCACCCGGGGAGCGCCCACCCCCGGCTGAACCGGCCGGTCCACGAGCGGTACCCGCAGATCCGCCCCACCAGTGGCTACGGCGACCCGCGCACCCGGCACACCGGCCCCGGCCCGGGCGCCGGCACCGAACAGGAGCCGGAGCGCTCCTCCAAGCTCAACGCCCGCCTGGTCCTCGCCCTCACGGTCGTGATCGGGCAGCTCTGGGCCCTGACCGTCACCGTCAACGAGTGGATGAAGGGCAACACCGCCACGGCCTGGTGGGGGGCGGGATTCCTGGTCCTGTCCTTCCTCGTCGTGATCGCCCTGTGGCTCCTCGACCCGAAGGACCGATGACCATGTCCATACCCACGCCCATCCCGCCCGCGGTGCGCTCGCACCGCGCGGAGACCTACAAGCCCGGTGCCGTCATCGGTGACTGGCGTCCCGAGGACGAGGCCTTCTGGCAGGCCACCGGCCGCCGGGTCGCCCAGCGCAACCTCTGGGTCTCCATCCCGGCGCTGATGCTCGGCTTCGTGGTCTGGCAGGTCTGGTCGGTCACCGTGGTCAAGCTGAACGACGTCGGCTTCGGCTTCTCCAAGTCGCAGCTGTTCTGGCTGACCGCCATCCCGGGCATCACCGGCGGCACCTTCCGGATCCTCTACACCTTCATCGGCCCGATCTTCGGCGAGCGGAAGTTCACCGCCTTCAGCACCTTCATCCTGATCGGCCCCATGCTGTGGCTGGGCTTCGCGCTCCAGGACACCGGCACCCCGTACTGGGAGCTGGCGCTCATCGCGGCCGTCTGCGGAATCGGCGGCGCGAACTTCGCCTCCTCCATGGCCAACATCGGCTTCTTCTTCCCCAAGCGGGAGAAGGGCAGCGCCAACGGCCTCAACGGCGGCCTCGGCAACCTCGGCGTGAGCGTCGTCCAGCTGGTCGCGCCGCTGGTGGTCACCGCCGCCGTGCTCGGCGCCCCGGCGGGCGGCCCCCAGCACGACGCGAAGGAGAACACGGACATCTGGCTCCAGAACGGGGCCTTCCTCTGGGTGCCGCTGCTGGTGATCATGGCGTTGCTGGCCTGGTTCCTGATGAACGACCTCAAGGTGGCCGCGGCCCCCTTCAGCCAGCAGAAGGTCATCTTCAAGCGCAAGCACAACTGGCTGATGACCTGGCTCTACGTCGGCACCTTCGGGTCCTTCATCGGATTCGCCGCCGGCCTGCCCCTGCTGATCAAGAACAACTTCGAGACGCAGGGCTACCAGGCCACCACCTACGCCTGGATCGGCCCGTTCATCGGCGCGCTCATGCGCTGGGCCGGCGGCTGGCTCTCCGACAAGATCGGCGGCGCCAGAGTGACCATGCTGTCCTTCGTCGGCATGACGGCGGCCCTGGTGGTCGTGATCTTCGCGCTGCCGTCCGGCGGCGACCAGGGAAGCTTCTGGGTGTTCTTCACCGGCTTCCTGGTGGCCTTCGCCTTCTCCGGACTGGGCAACGGCTCGACCTTCCGGCAGATCCCGGTGATCTTCCGCGAGCAGCACATGCGCCAGGCGGAGGGCCAGGGTCCCCAGGCGCAGGCGGCCGCGCTGAAGCAGTCGGAGATGGAGGCGGGCGCCGTCACCGGCTTCTCCTCCGCCATCGCCGCCTACGGCTTCTTCTTCATCCCCGCGATGTTCGCCGCCATGGCGGTCACCCACGCGCTGTGGCTGTTCATCGGCTTCTACGTGACCTGCCTCGCGGTCTGCTGGTGGTTCTACGCCCGCAAGGGCGCGGAAGCCCCCAGCTGACCCGGGCAGCGGCCGCGGCAGCAGCAGGGGCCGGGGGCGCGGGCGGCCGTACCCTTGGGGCATGAGCACCGCCCCCGCCTCCGACCCGCAGTCCCCGAAGCCCGAAGCCGGGGCGAAGCCCGAGACGAAGCCGAAGCCCAGGCCGAAGCTCGTCTTCGACGACCCGCTGGACCAGCAGTCCTCGGACGACACCGACCGGGGCTGGGGCGAGCGGCCGCCCGCCGGAGGGAGCGCGGCCGACCTGGCCCGCTTCCTCGACGAGAAGCCCCCGCACCACATCTGACCCTCCGGGGCCGTCAGAAGGCGTCGCGCGCTCCCGGCGTCCCCTGCGCCCTGGTGCCCTCGCCGTTCGCGCTCCGCTGCGCGACCAGGACGTCGCGGATGTCCTTGAGCACCTCCAGCTCGGTGATCTCCATGCTCTCCTGCACGCCCTCCTTGGCCTTGCGGCGCGCCTCCACCTTGGCGAGGTACTTCGCCATGGGCAGGACCATCAGGAAGTACACGACCGCCGCGGTGATCAGGAAGCTGAGCGCGGCGTTCAGCACGGAGCCCCACATGATGTTGACGCCGGTCGGCTCGCCCTTCGCGTCGACCCCACAAGGTGCCTTCAGGCACGAGGTGTAGACATCCAGGTTCTTGGTGCCGATGGCGCCCACGAGAGGGCTGATGATGCCCTTGACGATCGAGTTCACGATGTTCGTGAACGCCGCGCCGATGACCACGGCCACCGCCAGGTCGACCACGTTCCCGCGCATCAGGAAGGCCTTGAAGCCCGCCAGTACGCTCTCCTTCTTCTTCTCGCTCACCACTGAGCCTTTCTTTGTGCCTGCTGTAGACGGAGCCAACGGTTCCGAAAGCTACGGCAGGCACGGCACGGCGTGTCCAATCAGCACCCACGCCAGGGCGACTTGACTGCTCCTCAGTGCGAATCAGCACACCGTCACCGCCAGACGTGCCACGGCGCCCGCCCCCACCAGGGCACGCGCCGTGTCCCGGGGCACGGACAGCACCACCAGCGCCCCACCGTCCCCGACACCCGCCTCCACAGCGGGCACTTCAGCCACCCGGGCACCCGTCGCCACCACCCGGGGCGCCCCGGTGCGCTCCGCCACGACCACGTCGACCCGGTCCCCGGGACGCAACAGCCGCACCGTTGCGGCATCCGCGATGCGCACGGGCGCCGACACCATCCGTACCGCCGCGGGTGCCGGTTTCACCAGGGGCGCGGGCGTGGGCGCGCCCCGGGAGGCCTGCGCCTCCGTTCCGCCCACCGCCAAGGCGGCCGCCACCACGGCCAGCCCGGCCGAGGCGACCCGCCGCCTGCGGCGCACCGCACTCCGCAGCCGGCCGCCGGCCCGGCCCACTCGGAGCGGGGGAAAGGGAGGCACGGGGCGCGCGGGGGGACACGTGGAAGAGCAGACGGGACGGGAGCCCGCGGAAGAGGAGGAAGTCAGAGAGGAGGAAACGGGGGACGGGAGAGAGGTCCTGGACATGATGGGCACCGCCAAGCTGGTCGTGGTCCGCCGTCCGGACCCACTGCCCGGACCTCCCCCACGATCCGCCTCCCCGCCAGGGCCCGCTCCGGCCTGTGGACAATCCCCAGGCTGTGGACAACGCCGTCACCCTCAGGTGTCAGCGCCCGGCCGGTACCTGGCAGGCCTCCGAGAAGCCCTGGCTGGTCAGGCCGAACGCGCTGTTGACGCGCGAGCGCCAGTTCTCCAGCGCGACCATGGCGGTGAGCTCGACGAACGCCGCCTCGCCGAGCCGGGCGATCAGCTCGGCGGCCAGTTCGTCCGTGACCGACGGCTCGGTCTCGGTCATCGCCTCGGCGTACTCCATGACCAGCAGCTCCAGCTCGGTGAAGACCTCGCGCGACTCCCGCCACTGCGGCACCCGCTCGATCTTCTCCGGCGAGAGCCCCTTCTCGTGGCCCTCCCAGTAGCCGAAGTCCATGCACCACGAGCAGTTGATACGCGCGGCCGAAGCCATTACGGCCAGGTGCTTGAGGCCGGCATCGAGCTTGTTCCACTTCGCCGCCTGCTGCTCCATGCGCACGTACGAGAACAGCACGCGCGAGTTGTGCCCGTAGGCCTTACCCGGGTCCAGCACCTTGCCGTAGGTGCGGCGCGAGTACCAGGCGCCGATGCGCATGAGCAGGGTGCGGGGCGGGGTGAGCGAGATGCGCGGCATGACTGGCCTCTTCCGGCTCGGGGGTCCCGGTGACCCCTTCGCCATGGAGACAGGACAGCCCCGCGGAATGTGACACCGCCCGGGAAGTTTTCTCGCCGGGCGGTCGCCGGGCGGTCGCTGGGCGGTCGCCCCGCGGTGCTCGTACCCCGGCAGGCGGCCGGAACGGCGCCCAGGGCCGCCCCGCCGGCCCGTCACGGGCCGGCGGGAGGGGCCGGGAGAGCGCGGGAGGCGGCGCGGAGGCGCCGGGCAAGGGCTCCACCGGCCCTCAGTCGCTGCTAAGGCAGTTCGATGCCCAGGTCCCAGCCGTCGTGGACGTGGGTGCACAGGCAGTCGCGGGCTTCGGTCGGCGGCAGCGCCGCCACCGCGTCGAAGAGGACCTCGCGCAGTCGGCCGACGTTCTCGCCGAACACCTTGAGGACCTCCGTGTGGGACACGCCCTCACCCGTCTCGGCGCCCGCGTCCAGGTCCGTGACCAGGGCCATCGAGGTGTAGCAGAGCCCCAGCTCGCGGGCGAGCACCGCCTCCGGGTGCCCGGTCATGCCGACCACCGACCAGCCGGCCGCCGCGTGCCACCGCGACTCCGCCCGCGTCGAGAACCGCGGCCCCTCGATGACGACCATGGTGCCGCCGTCCACCGGCTCCCACTCCCGCCCCCGAGCCGCCGCGAGCGCCACCGACCGGCCGACCGGGCAGTACGGGTCGGCGAAGGTGGTGTGCACGACGTTCGGTACGGTCCCGTCCGGCAGCGGCTCACCGTCGAAGAAGGTCTGCACGCGGGACTTCGTACGGTCGACCAGCTGGTCCGGCACCAGCAGCGTGCCGGGCCCGTACTCCGCCCGCAGGCCGCCGACCGCGCAGGGCCCCAGCACCTGGCGGACGCCGACCGAGCGCAGCGCCCACAGGTTGGCCCGGTAGTTGATCTTGTGTGGCGGCACGGTGTGGCTGCGCCCGTGCCGCGGCAGGAACGCCACCTGGCGTCCGGCCAGCTCACCCACGTACAGGGAGTCGCTCGGGGGCCCGTACGGCGTCTCCACCTGGATCTCGGAGACGTCCTCGAGGAAGGAGTAGAAGCCCGACCCGCCGATTACACCGATCTCTGCGTTCACCATGGCCTCACCCTAACGGGGGACGCACAAGGCCCCGCCGCCCAAGAGGGCGGCGGGGCCTTGCGGAAAGCGGAAGACGTACTACGGGATCAGGCGGCCGAGGTGGAGCTGCTGCCCGTGCTCGAAGTCGCCGAGGAGGTCGAAGAGGCAGGGGCGGCGGCAGCGGCCGACGTCGTCGTGGACGACGAGGACGACTTCGAGGCAGGGGTGCTGCTCGACGAGGCGCCACGGCTGTCGTTCCGGTAGAAACCGGAGCCCTTGAAGACGATGCCGACCGCGGAGAACACCTTCTTCAGGCGTCCGTCGCAGCTCGGGCACACGGTCAGTGCCTCATCGGTGAACTTCTGCACGGCCTCAAGGCCCTCACCGCACTCGGTGCACTGGTACTGGTAGGTCGGCACGAATTTCCTCCTGGCACTCTGACTCAATGAGTGCTAACGACGCTCCATGGTGACGTATTCCGGCGGATCAGTCCACCGTCACAGGCGTGCGGTGACCGATCCCACGCTCGTTCGCCGCGTTGCGGGCGGCCGGCGCGGACGAGTTCACGATCCTGCTCGGGGCCTTCGGCGCCAGCTTCGCGCGCAGCGCCACCAGCGTGACCAGGGCGAGGGCCGTGGCCACCAGCGGGACCAGGAAGCCGTACGAGGACCCGTGCGCGTCCGTCAGACGGCCGGCCAGGGTCACGGCGGCGGCCTGCCCGAAGGCGACCGCTCCGGTCAGCCAGGTGAAGGCCTCGGTCCGCGAGGCGGCCGGGACCAGCTGCTCGATCATCGTGTAGCCGGTGATCAGTGCGGGGGCGATGCACAGCCCGACGACCAGGCCGAGCGCGCCCAGCAGGACCATCGAGTGCGCGGCCCACAGCACCGAGGCGGCGGCGGTCAGGCCGATGTAGCCCAGGATCAGGCGGCGGCGCGGGCCGATCTTCCAGGCGACGGCGCCCATCGTGATGCCGGCGACCATGTTGCCGGCCGCGAAGATGCCGTACAGCAGGCCGTTGGCGCCCGGGTTGCCGATCTCGTTGGAGAAGGCGGCGAGCGAGACCTGCATGCCGCCGAAGACGGCGCCGATGCCGATGAAGGCGACGATCAGGACGCGCAGGCCCGGGAAGGACAGCGCGGACTGGTGCTTGCCGTCGGCCGCCGAGAGCGGGGCGACCTGCGGCTCGGTGGCGCGCTGCGCGGCGAAGAACAGGCCGCCGAGCAGGGTCAGGGCCGCCTCGGTCGCCAGACCGGCGGCCGGGTGGACGCCGGTGCACAGCGCGGTGGCGAGCACCGGGCCGACGACGAAGGTGAACTCGTCGGTGACGGACTCGAACGCGGCGGCCGTCGGCAGCAGCGGGGAGCCCTCCAGCTTGGCCGCCCAGCGGGACCGGACCATCGGGCCGACCTGCGGGACGGAGGCGCCGGCCGGGACGGCGGCCAGCGCCAGCGCCCACAGCGGGGCGCCGAGGAGTGCCAGCGCGGTCAGAGCGGAGACCGCGGCGGCGTGGACGAGGACGACCGGCACGAGGACGGCGCTCTGGCCGCGGCGGTCGGTGAACTTGCCCATGACCGGCGCGAAGAGGGCCATGGAGACGCCGGTGACGGCGGCGACGATCCCCGCGTCGCCGTAGGAGCCGGTGGCGTGCTGGACGAGCAGCAGGATGCTGATCGTCAGCATGCCGAACGGCAGACGGGCGGCGAAGCCGGGGAGGACGAAGGAGAGGGCGCCGGGTGTGCGCAGCAGCTGCCCGTAGCCGGGTCGGGCGGACTTGTCGGTCGTGACCGCGGATGTCACGGCCTGGCCTTTCCGCTGCCTGGTAGAGCGTCCCCGTCTGCGGACGGCGGGCCGCCTTGTGAGCGACCGCACCCGTACATGTGGGAGCCCCGAGAGCTGTCCTCTTGCGCAGAACCGAGTGATACCTGGGCGCCCACTGCGGGAGGGAGCCACGGCCGCTTTGCGGTCGCGCCAGCTCTGCGTCAGGCAGAGTTGGTTCGATGTGGTGTGCCTTCATCGTACAGGGGAATCCACTACCACGCCCTGTGATTACGGTGACAAGGCATGTCTTCACCTGCGATTAACTGGAACTTTGCATTCCGCGCCCCGTGAAATGGGTGCAAGCCCGGTCACAAGCCAGCGAAAATGGCCGAATTAGAACGCCGCTCTAACCGAAAACGATCATCCGGGCGGTGTTCCGGGCACCCTCCGTCACCTAGAGTGACGTTCCGCCACCGGTCCCCAGCCACCCCGCCAGCTTGCCGCCGCGCGCCACCGCCCGCAGCCGGGCCTCCGCCGCGTCCCGCACCGGATCCGTGGCCACGACCAGGAGCTCGTCCCCGCGCCGCAGCACGGTCGACGGCGCCGGCACGAAGCTCTTCGCGTCCCGGACCACCAGCGTCACCGACGCGCCCGCCGGCAGCCGCAGCTCGCCGACCTCCACACCGTGCATCCGCGAGGCGGGCGGGATCGCGAAGGACAGCAGGTGCCCGCGCAGCTTCTCCAGCGGCGCCGACTCGATCCCGAGGTCGGCGGCCGCCTCGTCGGTGTCGCGCAGGTTCAGCTCGCGCGCCAGCCACGGCAGGGTCGGCCCCTGCACCAGCGTGTAGACGACCACGAGCACGAAGACGATGTTGAAGACCCGGTCGCTGCCCTCGATCCCGGTCACCAGCGGGATCGTCGCCAGGATGATGGGCACGGCGCCGCGCAGGCCGGCCCACGACATCAGGGCCTGCTCCTGCCAGGGGATGCGGAAGGGCAGCAGGCTGACGAAGACCTCCAGCGGCCGCGCCACCATGGTCAGCACCAGTCCGATGATCACCGCGGGCCAGAAGTCGTTCACCAGCTCGTGCGGGGTGACCAGCAGGCCCAGCAGCACGAACATGCCGATCTGGGCGATCCAGCCGAGCCCGTCCGCGAACCCGCGCGTGGCCGGCCAGTGCGGCAGCTTCGCGTTCCCCAGCACCATCGCCGCCAGGTACACCGCGAGGAATCCGGAGCCGTGCGCCATCGCGCCGGCCGCGTACGCGGTCACGGCGATCGCCATCACCGCGATCGGATACAGGCCGGAGGCGGGCAGTGCCACGTGCCGCAGCCCGTACGCCCCCAGGAAGCCCACCGCCAGGCCGATCGCGGCGCCGATCGCCAGCTCAAGCGCGATCTTGCCGAGCAGCACGTACCACTCGTCCACCGGTCCGACCGCCGCGAAGGCGACCACCAGGATCACGACGGGGGCGTCGTTGAAGCCGGACTCGGCCTCCAGCACGCCCGTCACCCGCGACGGCAGCGGAACCTTGCGCAGTACGGAGAAGACGGCCGCCGCGTCGGTCGAGGAGACGACCGCGCCGATCAGCAGCGCCTGGCGCCACTCCAGCCCCACCAGGTAGTGCGCGCCCGCCGCCGTGACACCCACGCTGACCGCGACGCCGACCAGCGACAGGACCACCGCCGCCGGCAGCGCGGGCTTGATCTCTTTCCACTTGGTGCCCAGACCGCCCTCGGCAAGGATGACGACGAGCGCCGCGTAACCGATGACCTGCGTCAGCTCGGCGTTGTCGAACACGACGTTGCCTATGCCGTCCTGGCCTATCGCGATGCCTATGCCGAGGTAGATGAGCAGGCTGGGGAGGCCGCTGCGTGAGGAGATGCGCACCGCCGCCACGGCGACGAGCAGCACGAGCGAACAGACCAGCAGGAGCTCATTGAGCGTGTGGACAGTCAGCGGGCGGCCCTTTCCTCAGAGCGTGCCTGGTGGATCGTTCCTCCGGCGGCGCATTCGGCAAGTACTTCGTTACCTTACCTAATCTTTGACGGACTCTTTACGCGATAACCACATTGTGAAACGTCGTTTCCCGCCTGTCCTACGGACCTCGACCCCTGGCGGATCAACGAAGGCGGTCCTGCGCCTATGGTTGCTCCCAGCAATCCCAGGACCACCCTGCCCCTCTAAGGACAGCGATGCCCGCCAATGAATCCGGACCTTCCGTCAAGAAGAAGGGACGACGCGCACGCCTGCTCGTGCTCGTCATGGTCCTGGCGCTCTTGGCGGGCCTCGGCTACGGCGCGTACTGGAGCGTGGACACCGTGCGCGCCTCCTTCCCGCAGACGACCGGCTCCCTCAAGGTCCCAGGCCTGACCGGGACGGTCGATGTGAAGCGCGACGAGCACGGCATTCCGCAGCTCTACGCCGACAACGACGAGGACCTCTTCCGCGCCCAGGGCTTCGTGCACGCCCAGGACCGGTTCTGGGAGATGGACGTCCGGCGCCACATGACCTCCGGCCGGCTGTCGGAGATGTTCGGCTCCGGCCAGGTCGAGACCGACGCCTTCCTGCGCACCCTCGGCTGGCGCCACGTGGCGCAGGAGGAGTACGACAAGAAGCTCTCGCCGGAGACGAAGAAGTACCTCCAGGCCTACGCCGACGGGGTCAACGCGTACCTGAAGGGGAAGTCCGGCAAGGACCTCTCCGTCGAGCACGCCGCCCTCAAGCTGACCGACGACTACAAGCCGGAGCAGTGGACACCGGTGGACTCGGTGGCCTGGCTCAAGGCGATGGCCTGGGACCTGCGCGGCAACATGCAGGACGAGATCGACCGCTCGCTGATGACGAACAAGCTCTCGCAGGCGCAGATCGACGAGCTCTACCCGCCGTACCCCTTCGACCGGAACAAGCCGATCGTCGAGGGCGGCACCGTCGCCGGCGGCAAGTACGCGCCCCAGGGCACCGCCGGCGCCGGCTCTTCCGGTACCGGCAAGGGCACGGGCACCGGAAACGGCACCACCCAGGGCACGGGCACCGGCACCGGCGCGAGCACCACCCCCGGCGCCGGCTCGCAGGCCACCCCCAACGGGGGCACGGGCAACGCCACCGGCCTCGCCGACAACGCCACCGCCCAGGGCGCGACCGTCGGCCTGCGCACGCAGCTCGGCTCCCTCGCCAAGACCCTGGACGAGATCCCGGCCATCCTCGGCCCCAACGGCAGCGGCATCGGATCGAACTCCTGGGTCGTCTCGGGCCAGCACACGACCACCGGCAAGCCGCTGCTCGCGAACGACCCGCACCTGTCCCCGCAGCTGCCCTCGGTCTGGTACCAGATGGGCCTGCACTGCCGCGCCGCCTCGCCCCAGTGCCAGTACGACGTGGCCGGCTACACCTTCTCCGGCATGCCCGGCGTGGTCATCGGCCACAACGCCGACATCGCCTGGGGCATGACCAACCTCGGCGCCGACGTGACCGACCTCTACCTGGAGCAGGTCCGTCCCGAGGGCTACGTCTACGACAACAAGGTCGTCCCCTTCGCCACGCGTGAAGAGGAGATCAAGGTCGCGGGCGGCAAGAGCAAGAAGATCACCGTCCGCACCACCAACAACGGACCGTTGATCTCCGACCGCAGCGACGAGCTGGAGACCGTCGGCTCCCGCGCCCCCGTTCCCAGCTCGGCCCCCGACCGCGGCAACGGCTACGCCGTCGCCCTGCGCTGGACCGCTCTGGACCCGGGCAAGTCGATGGACGCGGTGTTCAAGCTCAACCGCGCCAAGGACTTCAACAGCTTCCGCGCAGCGGCGGCCGACTTCGAGGTCCCCTCGCAGAACCTGATCTATGCCGACAACAAGGGTGCGAACGGCAACATCGGCTACCAGGCCCCGGGCCGCATCCCGGTCCGCAACCAGGGCGACGGCCGCCTGCCGGCGCCCGGCTGGGACCCCAAGTACGCGTGGAAGGGCGGCCGGGACGGCAACGCCGGCTACATCCCGCAGAACGAGATGCCCTGGGAGCTGAACCCGGCGCGCGGCTACATCGTCACCGCCAACCAGGCCGTCACCGAGTCCGGCACCGGCACCGGCACCGGCAAGTACCCGTACGTCCTGACCACGGACTGGGGCTACGGCGCCCGGAGCCAGCGGATCAACGACCTCATCGAGGCGAAGACCAAGGACAACGGCAAGATCTCCACCGATGACATGCGCACCATGCAGATGGACAACAGCAGCGAGATCGCCGCGCTGCTGACCCCGATGCTGGCCAAGATCCAGGTCTCGGACCCGGACGTGCGCTCGGCGCAGAAGCTGCTCGAAGGCTGGAACTACACGCAGGAGCCCGACTCCGCTGCGGCCGCGTACTTCAACGCGGTCTGGCGCAACATCCTCAAGCTGTCCTTCGGTGACAAGATGCCGAAGGAGCTGCGGGTCGAGGGCAGCTGCATGAACGTCAGCGAGGAGAGCACCGGCCCGAACGACGACCTCACCAAGACGGTCCGCGAGTGCGGTACGCGCGGCCCCGACTCGGCGCAGCCGGACGGCGGCGACCGCTGGTTCGAGGTGGTCCGCCGGCTGGTCAAGGACGAGAAGTCGCCGTGGTGGACCGCCACCCCGAAGACCGTCCACGACAAGCCGATCAAGACCCGTGACGAGCTCTTCGCCCGGGCCATGGAGGACGCCCGCTGGGAGCTGACCGCCAAGCTCGGCAAGGACCAGTCGACCTGGAGCTGGGGCCGGCTGCACCAGCTGACGCTGAAGAACCAGACGATCGGCAAGGAGGGCCCGGGCTTCATGCAGTGGCTCCTCAACCGCGGCCCGTGGAACGTGGGCGGCGGCGAGGCCACCGTCAACGCGACCGGCTGGAACGCCTCCAGCGGCTACGAGGTCACCTGGGTGCCGTCGATGCGGATGGTCGTCAACCTCGGCGACCTGGACAAGTCCCGCTGGATCAACCTGACCGGCGCCTCGGGGCACGCGTACGCCGGCACGTACACGGACCAGACGGCGTTGTGGGCCAAGGGCGAACTGCTGGAGTGGCCCTTCGGGAAGGGCGCCGTCGACAAGTCGACAGTGGACACCCTGACGCTCAAGCCGTGACCGCGACCGTGACCGTGACCGTGACGCCGGACGACCGGCTGATCACACGGTAAAGCGCACCACCCCCGACGGGGTGGCCACCGCCTGGACGGGGTGGTCGTGCGGTTCCTCCGGGACCCGCGCGACCACCTCTTCGTCGTACAGGAGCACCACCAGCGCGGGATGCGCGCCGGCCCGCTCCAGCCGCGCGAGCACCCGGTCGTACGAGCCCCCGCCGCGGCCGAGCCGCATCCCGCGCCCGTCCACCGCGAGCCCGGGCAGCAGCACGGCGTCGACGCCGGTCACGGCCTCCGGGCCGAGCGGTGCGCCGGAGGGCTCCAGCAGCCGCATCTTCCCCGGGTGCGCGGCCTCGGCGAGGCTGTCCGGGCCCTCGTACGCGGCCCAGTCCAGGTCGTTGTCGGGCAGCAGCAGGGGCAGCAGCACCCGCTTGCCGGCGGCCCGCAGTGCGTCGAGCAGCTCGCGGGTGCCCGGTTCGGCGCCGACGGAGACGTACGCGGCGACCGTGTGCGCGCCGGCCAGTTCGGGCAGGGTCAGGGCGGAGCGGGAGAGCGCACGGGCCGCCGCGTGGCGGGCCTCGGGGGACAGGGCGCGGCGGGCGGCGAGGAGGTCCCGGCGCAGGGGGGCCTTTTCGGGTACGAAGGGGTGGTTCCCGGGCGGGTTCTCTACCACGGTCTCGTCACAATTCCTTTCACATATGGATCAAGTCGGGCATATTCATCGGAACCTCGCTGGGCCTCCGGTGTGACCCACTATCGTTCTGCCCATGACTCAGTCGCACCCAGTGATCAAGAAAGCCGTCATCCCGGCTGCGGGGCTCGGCACTCGGTTCCTCCCGGCGACCAAGGCGACCCCCAAGGAAATGCTCCCGGTCGTGGACAAGCCGGCCATCCAGTACGTCGTCGAGGAGGCCGTCTCGGCCGGCCTGGACGACGTACTCATGATCACCGGCCGTAACAAGCGGGCCCTGGAGGACCACTTCGACCGGAACTACGAGCTCGAATCGGCTCTGATCGCCAAGGGTGACGACGACCGGCTGAAGAAGGTCCAGGAGTCGAGCGACCTGGCCACCATGCATTACGTCCGCCAGGGCGACCCGCGCGGCCTCGGCCACGCCGTCCTGTGCGCGGAGCCGCACGTGGGCGACGAGCCCTTTGCCGTCCTCCTCGGCGACGACCTGATCGACCCGCGCGACCCGCTGCTGCGGCAGATGGTCGACGTCCACGCGCGCACCGGCGGCACCGTCATCGCGCTGATGGAGGTCGACCCGTCCAGCGTGCACCTCTACGGCTGCGCCGCCGTCGAGCCGACCGGCGAGGACGGCGTCGTCCGGATCACCGGACTCGTCGAGAAGCCGGAGCCCGCCGAGGCGCCCAGCAACTACGCGGTCATCGGACGCTATGTCCTCCACCCGGCGATCTTCGGCATACTGCGGGAGACCGAGCCGGGCCGCGGTGGGGAGATCCAGCTCACCGACGCCCTGCAGAAGCTGGCCGCCGACGAGAGCGTGGGCGGCCCGGTGCACGGCGTGGTCTTCCGCGGCCGCCGCTACGACACCGGGGACCGGGGTGACTACCTGCGGGCCATCGTCCGACTCGCGTGCGAACGTGAGGACCTGGGCCCGGAGTTCCGCACCTGGCTTCACCGTTACGTCACGGAGGAGATGTAGCACCTTGAGCAGTTCCGCACCGCAGGACACCGGCCGGCACCGTCTGTGGTCGGTGGACGAGCACCTCGCGGACGTACTCGCCGCCGTCCGGCCGCTGGAGCCCATCGAGCTCCAGCTGCTGGACGCCCAGGGCTGTGTCCTGGTCGAGGACGTCACCGTGCCCGTCGCCCTGCCGCCCTTCGACAACAGCTCGATGGACGGGTACGCCGTCCGCACGGCCGACGTCCAGGGTGCGAGCGAGGAGTTCCCCGCGGTGCTCGCCGTCATCGGCGACGTGGCGGCGGGCAGCGGCGAGCTGCCCACCGTCGGCCCCGGCCAGGCCGCCCGCATCATGACCGGAGCCCCGCTGCCGCCCGGCGCGGAAGCCGTCGTACCGGTCGAGTGGACCGACGGCGGCACGGGCGGCGGCGCAGCCGCCGGTATGACCCCGGCCAGCGCCGCCCCCGAGGGCGCGGCCGGCGAGGTACGCGTCCACCGCGCGGCGGAGGCCCGGGCGCACGTCCGCTCGCGCGGCAGCGACGTACAGGCCGGCGACCTGGCGCTCGCCGCCGGCACCGTCCTCGGCCCGCCGCAGATCGCGCTGCTGGCGGCGATCGGACGCGGCACCGTACGGGTCCGGCCGCGCCCGCGCGTGGTCGTCATGTCCACCGGCAGCGAGCTGGTACAGCCGGGTGAGGCGCTGTCCGCCGGGACGATCTACGACTCGAACAGCTTCGCGCTGGCCGCCGCCGCGCGCGACGCCGGCGCCATCGCCTACCGCGTCGGCGCGGTCGCCGACGACGCCGACACCCTGCGCTCCACCATTGAGGACCAGCTGATCCGGGCCGACCTGCTCGTCACGACGGGCGGGGTCTCCGTCGGCGCGTACGACGTGGTCAAGGAGGCCCTGACCGCCGCCGGCTCCGGCGACGGCGGCGAGCCCTCCGGCAGCGTCGACTTCCGCAAGCTCGCCATGCAGCCCGGCAAGCCGCAGGGCTTCGGGACCGTCGGCCCCGACCACACCCCGCTGCTGGCCCTGCCCGGCAACCCGGTGTCCTCGTACGTCTCCTTCGAGCTGTTCGTGCGCCCCGCGATCCGGGCGCTCATGGGCCTGCCGGAGTCCGAGGTGTCCCGGCCCAGCGTGCGCGCCGTGCTCAAGGCCGACGAGCCGCTCGGCTCCCCGGCGGCCCGCCGCCAGTTCCTGCGCGGCAAGTACGACGCCGAGGCCGGCACCGTCACCCCGGTCGGCGGATCCGGCTCGCACCTGATCGCCGCGCTCGCGCACGCCGACTCGCTGATGGTCGTACCGGAGGACGTCACCTCGGTGGAGCCCGGGGCCGAGCTGGAAGTGATCCTGCTCGGCTGAGCGGCGGCCAGTGCGGGTAGCGTGTTGCATCACACAGGCCCCAGGCTCCAGGGGGCCCGGAGCGGGAGCGGCACGCAGACATGAGTACGCAGAGCAGGCTGACGCACATCGACGAGGCCGGCGCGGCCCGGATGGTCGACGTGTCCGAGAAGGACGTCACCACCAGGACGGCGCGCGCCAGCGGACGCGTCCTCGTTTCGCCGCGGGTGATCGAGCTGCTGCGCGGCGAGGGCGTGCCGAAGGGCGACGCCCTCGCCACCGCGCGGATCGCCGGGATCATGGGGGCCAAGAAGACCCCCGACCTGATCCCGCTCTGCCACCCGCTGGCGGTCTCCGGGGTGAAGGTGGAGCTGGAGGTCGCCGACGACGCCGTCGAGATCCTCGCCACCGTCAAGACCGCCGACCGTACGGGCGTCGAGATGGAGGCGCTGACCGCGGTCGCCGTCGCCGGCCTCACCGTCATCGACATGGTGAAGGCCGTCGACAAGGGCGCGGTCATCACCGACGTACGGGTGGAGGAGAAGACCGGCGGAAAGTCCGGCGACTGGACCCGCGCGTGACCCCCCCGCGCGGCGGCGAGGTCCACAGCCACAGCCACACCCACAGCCAGGTGACGGCGTCGGCGGACGCGGCCGCGCAGCCTCCGGTGGGGCGCGCCCTGGTCGTCACCGCCTCGAACCGGGCCTCGCAGGGCGTGTACGCCGACAAGGGCGGCCCGCTGCTGGCCGAGGCGCTGGAGAAGCTCGGCTTCACGGTGGACGGCCCGCGCGTGGTGCCGGACGGCGACCCCGTCGAGCGGGCGCTGCGCGAGGGCGTGGCCGGCGGCTACGACGTCATCCTGACCACCGGCGGCACCGGCATCTCGCCGACCGACCGGACCCCGGACGCCACCGCCCGCGTGCTGGACTACGAGGTCCCGGGCATCCCGCAGGCCATCCGCGCGGAGGGCCTGGCCAAGGTGCCCACCGCCGCCCTGTCGCGGGGCCTGGCGGGCGTGGCCGGCCGCACCCTGATCGTGAACCTGCCCGGTTCCACGGGCGGGGTGAAGGACGGCCTCGCCGTGCTGTCGCGGATCCTGCCCCACGCCGTCGACCAGCTCCGGGGCGGCGACCACCCCAGACCTGACGCGGCGCCCGGGAGCCCGAGCTGAACGGCCCCTCCTGGCCGGTGGTGCTGGCGGACGGCGATGTCACGCTCCGGCCGATAAAGCTGCGGGACCAGCGCGCCTGGCGCGAGGTCAACCAGCGCAACCGCGACTGGCTGCGGCCGTGGGAGGCGACGATCCCGCCGCCCGCGCCGTGGGGGCCGGTGATCCACCGGCCGACGTACCGGCAGATGGTGCGCCATCTGCGGGCCGAGGCGAACGCGGGCCGGATGCTGCCCTTCGTCATCGAGTACCAGGGGCGGCTGGTCGGTCAGCTGACGGTCGCCGGGATCACCTGGGGCTCGATGTGCGCCGCCCACGTGGGCTACTGGGTGGACCGGGACGTGGCCGGCCGCGGGGTGATGCCGACGGCGGTCGCGCTCGCGGTGGACCACTGCTTCCAGAAGGTCGGGCTGCACCGGATCGAGGTGTGCATCCGCCCCGAGAACGGCCCCAGCCGCCGTGTCGTGGAGAAGCTCGGCTTCCGTGAGGAGGGGCTGCGGCCGCGTTACCTGCATATCGACGGGGCGTGGCGCGACCACCTGGTCTTCGCGCTGACGGCCGAGGAGGTCCCGCAGGGGCTGCTGCGCCGCTGGCACCGCACGCGCAGGCGGGAAAGCCCGCCGCCGACACCCACCCCGTAAAGCAGGTAATCGCAAAAGCGTTCGAATTGCTGGCCGATTCGCCCATAACCTGATCCGAAGAATCACAAAAAAAGTCGGTGATATCAGCCGGATCGTGCGACACACCGGCCCAATTGGCTGATCCCCCCGGGCGCGCCCCTCTACGGTGTGAGGTGTGAGCAGCAGCGGCCTCATCTACGCAGTCATTGTCGGGGCCTGGGCCGCCTACTTGGTGCCCATGTGGCTCCGGAGGCAGGACGAGCTGAACGAAGCGCGTCCGACGGAACGCTTCTCCACCGCCATCCGGCTGCTTTCCGGCCGGGCGGGAATGGAGCGCCGTTACGCCAAGGGGCTGCGTGAGCGCGGTGACGATCAGGCGGAGGCCCAGCCCCACGCGGACCCGGACGCGGCGACGGAAACGGTTAATTCCGTGGACGCCGACGCCCGGGCCGTCGGCGTGTCCCCGACCAGGGCCGAACCGAGATCGGCCGAGGCGGAGCGGGTCCGCCGGCAGCAGCGCCTCCAGGTGCTCGCGCGCCGTCGGCGCACCACGGCGCTCCTCTTCCTCGCCTTCAGCGGCGGCGCGGTCGCCGCGGCCGTCGGCGGGATCCGCTACCTGTGGGCCCCGGCCGTCCCGGCCCTGCTGCTGAGCGCCTACATCGTGCACCTGCGGGTCCAGGAGCGGCGGCGCTACGAGTTCACGATGGACCGGCGGCGCGCCGAGGCGGCCGCCCGCAGCCTGCGCGAGAACCGCTCCCAGCGCCACCGCGAGCAGCCCGAGCCCGCCGTCGGTGCAGGCGCCCAACCGGATCCCGCCCCGCCGGTCTCCCCGCAGGAGGCCGGGCGCCGGGCGCTCGTCGAGCAGACCGACCACGCCGAGTGGGTGGACCAGCAGCGCGAGCGCGAGCGCGGCCCGGCCCGCGGCGACAGCTGGGAGCCGGTACCGGTTCCGCTGCCGACGTACGTGACGGCCCCGGTCGCCCCCCGCGCCACCGGCCCCGTCAACCCGGACGGCTGGAGCGCGGCCCGCTCCAGCACCGCCGAGCCGACCGACCCCCGCCTGCGCGCCCAGCCGGCCGTACCCAAGCCGGACCCGGGCCCGCAGCCCGCCGCGCCCCGCCCCCGGGGCCGCGATCTCGGCCGCACGCCGCTCTTCGACCAGTACGAGAGCGACGACCGCCCGCGCGCCGCGAACGAGTGACGGGTGACCTGCGCGGACCTTCCGGACAACGCGTTTTGGAGCACCCGCGCGGGGATGCTAATGTTTCACACGTCGCAAGGGCCTGTGGCGCAGTCTGGTAGCGCACCTCGTTCGCATCGAGGGGGTCTGGGGTTCAAATCCCCACAGGTCCACAGACGACAGTTCTCGGATAGCTACCGGGAATCGTCACGAGATCCCGTCCGGTCGAAAGACCGGGCGGGATCTCGGCGTTTCCGGGGTCGTAGCCGAAACCCGCCGGGGACCCAGCCGGTTGGGCGGCGGGCGGACATCGCGACAATGGCCGCATGGTGAATGGGGACGGGGCCGTCGCGCAGGCGTGGGAAGCGCTGGGCGGGGCAGGCGAATTGGCGGGACGGGTGGGCTTCCATGGGCCGAGCGGGCTGGAGGGTCCGCTGCCGGTACGGGAGTTGGCGCGGGCCTGCGTCGGGGTGTGCGGGCTGGCGGCGGCCGAGCTGGCCGCCGTACGGGCCGGCGGCACGGCGCTGGACGCGGCCGCGGTCGTGGTGGACGAGGGGGCCGTGGCCACGGCGTTCGTCAGCGAGCGGCACCTGCGGGTGGAGGGCCGGGCGCCGGTGAGCTTCGCGCCGCTGTCCGGGTTCTGGCGGGCGGCCGACGGGTGGGTGCGGACCCACGCGAACTACCCGCACCACCAGGCGGCCCTGGTACGGGCGCTCGGCGTGCCCGGGACCCCGGAGGCGGTGCGGGAGGCCCTCTCCGGGCGGAGCGCGGCCGAGGCGCAGGAGGCGGTCTACGCGGAGGGCGGGCTCGCCGTCGCGGTCGCGCGGGAGTACGGGGAGCCGCAGCCGCTGGTGGAGTGGGTACGGGGGCCGGGGCGCGGCCGGCCGCCGGGGCCGGGCGCGCTGCCCGCGTCCGGGGTGCGGGTGCTGGACCTGACCCGGGTCATCGCCGGCCCCGTAGCGACGCGGACGCTGGGGCTGCTGGGCGCCGACGTGCTGCGGATCGACTCCCCGGGACTGCGCGAGGCGGACGACGCGCACGCGGACACCGGCTTCGGGAAGCGCTCCGCACTGCTGGACCTCGGCGACGCGGCGGACCGGGAGGTACTGGAACGGCTCCTCGGCACCGCCGACGTGGTGGTGACGGGGTACCGGCCGGGCGCGCTCGAGCGGTTCGGGCTGGGCGCCGGGGAACTGCTGGAGCGGTTCCCGCGGCTGGTGGTGGCACAGCTGTGCGCGTGGGGGTGGAGCGGGCCCTGGGCGGGGCGCCGGGGCTTCGACTCGCTGGTGCAGGCGGGGTACGGGATCGCCGCGCGGTGCGCGGGCGAGGACGGCTCCCCGGGGGTGCTGCCCGCGCAGGCGCTGGACCACGGGACGGGGTACCTCGTGGCCGCGGGCGTGCTGCGGGCGCTGGCGGAGGGCGGCGGCAGCGCGCTGCGGTTCTCCCTGGCCGGGACGGCGTCGTGGCTGGTGCGGGAGGTTCCGGCGGCGGGGGCGGCGGTGCCGGGGTACTCGCCGGAGCCGTGGCTGCGCGAGGCGGAGTCCGGGTACGGGGTGCTGCGGTACGCCGCGAGCCCCTTCGGGGACTGGGGGCGGGGGCCGTCCCGGTGGGGCGCGGACGGAGCCGGCTGGCTCGGCCGCTGACCGGGGGACGGCCCCGCGGGGCGGTCAGGAGCCGGCGGCCCGGAGCGGCTTCGTCATGCAGCGGCTGGACTCGTAGAAGCGGTAGTAGCCGAACTTCTCGGACAGGCCGTAGCCCGACGAGAGGTAGAGGGCGATGGCCTCCGGCTGCTTGTCGCCGGTCTCCAGGACCATGCGGCTGCGGCCCGCCGCCAGGGCGTCGGCCTCCAGCTCCGCCAGGATGCGGCGGGCCAGGCCCAGGCCGCGCGCCTGCGGGACGACGTACATGCGCTTGATCTCGGCGTCGCCGTCCGAGTAGCCCTCTTCGTTCTTCTCCTGGCCGCGCCAGGCGCCGCTGGCCACCGGGGTGCCGGCGGCGTCGTAGGCGAGCAGGTAGAGGCCGTTCGGCGGGAGGAACATCGCGGGGTCGAGGAAGGTGGCGTCGCCCTCGCCGTCGTAGCGCTGCCGGTACTCGACCTGGACCTGCGCGTCGAGCGCCGCCGCGTCCGGGTGGTCGTACGGCACGGCGCGGATGTTTATACCGTGAGACATTCGAATATCGTACGGATCCATCCCGCTATGGTGCAGGGATGCTCACCGTGACCTCCGTGAATGTGAATGGGATCCGCGCCGCCGCCAAGAAGGGGTTCGTGGAGTGGCTCGCCGGATCCGACGCCGACGTCGTGTGCCTCCAGGAGGTGCGCGCCGAGGAGGCGCAGATCCCGGCGGAGGCCAGGGAGCCCGAGGGCTGGCACACCGTGTTCGCGCCGGCCGCCGCCAAGGGCCGGGCCGGCGTCGCGCTGTACACGCGGCGGGAACCCGAACGGGTGCGGGTGGGCTTCGGGAGTGACGAGTTCGACGCGAGCGGGCGCTACATCGAGGTCGACCTGCCCGGCGTCACCGTCGCCAGCCTGTACCTGCCCTCCGGGGAGGCGGGCACCGCGAAGCAGGACGAGAAGTACCGGTTCATGGAGGAGTTCCTCGGCTACCTCGGGGAGCTGAAGGCGCGGGCCGCCGCCGACGGGCGCGAGGTCGTGGTGTGCGGCGACTGGAACATCTGCCACCAGGAGGCCGACCTCAAGAACTGGAAGACCAACCGCAAGAACGCGGGCTTCCTGCCCGAGGAGCGGGAGTGGCTGGGGAAGGTGTACGAGGACGCCGGCTACGTCGACGTCGTGCGCGGGCTGCACCCGGACGCGGAGGGGCCGTACTCCTGGTGGTCCTACCGGGGCCGGGCCTTCGACAACGACGCGGGCTGGCGCATCGACCTCCAGGTCGCGAGCCCCGGGCTGGCGGCGAAGGCCGTGAAGGCCTTCGTGGAACGCGCCGAGACGCACCCCGAGCGCTGGTCGGACCACGCGCCGGTGACGGTGGTCTACGAGCTCGGCGTCTGAGCGGCTACGGCGACGGCGGCTACGGCGCCTGAGGGGTCTGGGCGTCCTGAGGCTGCCCGGGCTCGGGCTCGGGCTCGGGCGCCTGGGCGCGCTGCTGGTGCAGGCGGTCCATCGCCATCGTCAGCTCCGCCTCGACCACGCTCTTGGCCAGCGGGCGCAGCCGCGTGACGGCCTCCCGCCCGAGGTGGGCGGAGATCAGCCCGGTGAACAGCGCCGCCAGCGCGTCCGCGTGCTCGCGCACCCGGCGGCCCGTCTCCAGCACCGCGGACAGCGGTACGCCTTCGCGGACCAGCGCCGAGGAGACGTCCAGCAGGCGCCGGCTGACGTGCACGATCTCCTCGCCGTCGGTGGCGACGTAGCCGAGGTCGAGCGCGGCCGCCAGGTTCTCCGGGGTGACCTCGCCCTCGAAGTAGTCGGCCAGCAGTTCGGGCGAGAGCCGGACCGGGGTCTCCTCCGACCCGCCGATCCCGAGCAGCTCGCCGAGCTGGCCGACGTCGCGGCCCTTCTCGAAGGCGGCGGTCAGCTCGGCGATGCCACCGAGGGTGTGGCCGCGGTCGAGCAGGGCGGCGATGGTGCGCAGCCGGGCCAGGTGCCGCTCGTCGTACCAGGCGATGCGGCCCTCGCGGCGCGGCGGCGGGAGCAGCTTGCGCTCGCGGTAGAAGCGCAGGGTGCGCACCGGGATGCCGGCCGCCTCGGCCAGTTCCTCCGTCCGGTACTCGCGCTGGTACTCGCGGTCCACGGGCTCCACTGCGGGCCGCGCCCCTCTCGTCGCCGGTCTGTCCACACCCGCAGCCTAGGGGGTGTCCTGTGGATCATGCCGGGCCCCGGTCCGCGGGGCGTCCACAGGGAGTACTCGCGGTAACTTTCCGGGCGCGACCCCTACCCATGGGTACGGAGCTGCTCTACCCTCCCGATTGTGCCAGTGATTGCTGGCAACGTTGCGGTTCGGATTGCGGTGCGGAAGGCGGCGGGCATGGGCGGCACGGTCGGCAAGGGCAGGAAGGTCGGCAAGGGCGCGCGCGAGCACGTACGGGTGGCGGTGGTCGGGTCCGGCTTCGGCGGGCTCGGCGCGGCCGTCCGGCTGCGGCGCGAGGGGATCACCGACTTCGTCGTACTGGAACGGGCCGGCTCCGTCGGCGGCACCTGGCGCGACAACAGCTATCCCGGGTGCGCCTGCGACGTGCCCTCGCACCTGTACTCCTTCTCCTTCGCCCCCAACCCCGACTGGCCGCGGACCTTCTCCGGACAGCCCGCCATCCGCGCCTACCTGGAGCACGTCGCCGACACCTTCGGGCTGCGCCCGCACATCAGGCTCGGCCACGAGGTCCTGATGATGCGCTGGGACGCGCAGGAGCTGCGCTGGGAGATCGAGACCTCGGCGGGCGAGCTGACCGCCGACGTCGTGGTGTCGGCGACCGGTCCGCTGTCCGACCCGAAGATGCCCGAGATCCCCGGGCTCGCCGAGTTCCCCGGCAAGGTCTTCCACTCCGCCCGCTGGGACCACGACTACGACCTGAGCGGCAAGCGCGTCGCCGTGATCGGTACGGGCGCCTCCGCGATCCAGATCGTGCCGGCCATCGCGCCGAAGACGGCGCACCTGACGCTCTTCCAGCGCACCCCGCCGTGGGTCATGCCGCGCACCGACCGCGCCATCGGCACCGCCGAGCGCTGGCTGCACCGGCAGCTGCCCTTCACCCAGTCGGCCCGCCGCGGACTGCTGTGGGGGATTCGCGAACTCCAGGTCAGCGCGTTCACCAAGCGGCCGAACCAGCTCGGGCTGATCGAATCCCTGGCCAAGGCCAATATGGCGCGCTCCATCAAGGACCCGGAGCTGCGGGCCAGGCTCACGCCCTCGTACCGGATCGGCTGCAAGCGGATCCTGCTCTCCAGCGAGTACTACCCGGCGCTGGCCCGGCCCGACGTGGACGTGGTCGCCTCGGGGCTCAAGGAGATCAGGGGCTCGGTGCTCGTCGCCGCCGACGGGACCGAGACCGAGGTGGACGCGATCGTCTTCGGCACCGGCTTCCACGTCACGGACATGCCGATCGCCGACCGGGTGGTGGGCGCCGACGGGCAGACCCTCGCGGACGCGTGGAAGGACGGGATGCAGGCGCTGCGCGGGGCGACCGCGGCGGGCTTCCCCAACTGGATGACGATCATCGGACCGAACACCGGCCTCGGCAACAGCTCGATGATCCTGATGATCGAGTCCCAGCTGAACTACATGGCGGACTACCTGCGCCAGCTCTCCCTCCTCGACGGCGGCAGGCTGGGAGGGCGCACCGCCCTCGCGGCCCGGCCCTCCGCCGTCAACCAGTGGAACCGGCGCGTCCAGGCGCGGATGGAGCGGACGGTGTGGAACACCGGCGGCTGCACCAGCTGGTACCTGGACTCCCAGGGCCGCAACACCACCGTCTGGCCGGGGACGACCGGGGAGTTCCGGCGCGAGACGCGCACGGTCGACCTGGCCGAGTACGAGGTCGTACGCGTCCGCGACCGCGAGCGCGGCCGAGTCCCGGCCCCCGCCGCCGCGGCGGCCGGCCCCGCCGCGGCCGCTCCGGCGAGCGCCGCCCCGGCCGCCGCCCCCGCTTCCGCCGGGGAGGGGGCCGCGTGAGCCGGCCCGGGCACGTCACCGCCGGGCGGTACGCGCCCCCGGCCGCGGCCCGCGAGCTGGTCGCCGTGTCCGCCGACGGGTCCCGGCTGCACGTGGAGGTGCACGGCGCGGAAGGGGCCCCGGCCGTCGTGCTCTCCCACGGCTGGACCTGCTCCACCGCCTTCTGGGCGGCGCAGATCCGCGACCTGGCCCGCGACCACCGGGTCGTCGCCTACGACCAGCGCGGCCACGGCCGCAGCCCGGCGGCCGCCGCCTACAGCACCACCGCCCTCGCCGACGACCTGGCCGCCGTGCTGGAGGCCACCCTGGCCCCAGGGGAGCGGGCGGTGATCGCAGGGCACTCGATGGGCGGCATGACCGTCATGGCCGCCGCCGGCCGCCCCGAGTTCGCCGAGCACGCCGCGGCCGCCCTGCTGTGCAGCACCGGCAGCTCGCGGCTGGTCGCGGAGGCGACCGTACTGCCGCTGCGCGCCGGGCGCGCGAGGACCCGTACGACCCGCGCCGTATTCGGCTCGCGCGCCCCCCTCGGGCCCGTCACGCCCGTCGCCCGCGCGGTGCTCAAGTACGCCACCATGGGCCCCGGGTCCGCGCCGGACCGGGTGGAGGCCTGCGCCCGCATCGTGCACGCCTGCCCGGCGGGGGTGCGCCACGCCTGGTCCGAGGTGCTGGCGGGGCTGGACCTGGACGCCGGGCTGGCCCGGCTGACCGTGCCGACCGCCGTCATCGCCGGCCGGGACGACCGGCTCACCCCCGTCGCGCACGCCCGGCGGCTCGCGGTGGCGCTGCCGCACTGCGTGGGCCTGACCGAACTCACCGGCATGGGGCACATGACCCCCGTCGAGGCCCCCGAGGCCGTCACCGGCGCCGTGCGCGAGCTGACGGGCCGCTACCTCGGCGCCACCTCCGAACCGTCCGCCGCATCCGAACCGTCCGCCGCATCCGCCGCATCCGCCGCATCCGCCGCAGAGAAGGAGAAGACCGCGTGAGCGCTCGCAGGAGTCTGGAAGGCCAGGTCGCCGTGGTCACCGGCGCCGCCCGCGGGGTCGGCGAACTGCTCGCCCGCAAGCTGTCCGCGCGCGGCGCCAGGATCGCGCTGGTGGGCCTGGAGCCGGAGGCGCTCAAGGAGGTCTCCGGGCGGCTGCACACGGACAGCGACCACTGGCACGCCGACGTCACCGACCACGAGGCCATGGCCAGGGTCGCGCGGGAGGTCAAGGAGCGCTTCGGGAAAGTCGACATCGTCGTCGCCAACGCGGGCGTCGCCGCCGGCGGTCCGTTCGGGGACTCCGACCCCGAAGCCTGGCGCCGCGTCATCGAGGTCAACCTGATCGGCGGGGCCGTCACCGCCCGCGCCTTCCTGCCCGTACTCATGGAGAGCCGCGGCTACTTCCTCCAGATCGCCTCGCTCGCCGCGATCACCCCGGCGCCGATGATGACGGCGTACTGCGCCTCCAAGTCCGGCGTCGAGGCCTTCGCGCACTGCCTGCGCGCCGAAGTCGGCTACAAGGGCGTCAAGGTCGGCGTCGGCTACCTCTCCTGGACCGACACCGACATGGTGCGCGGTGCCGACCAGGACGAGGTCATGCGCGAACTGCGCCGGCGGCTGCCGTGGCCCTCGAACCGCACCTACCCGCTGGGGCCGGCGGTCGACCGGATCGTGGCCGGTATCGAACGGCGCTCGGCGCACGTGTACGCGCAGTGGTGGCTGCGCGGCATGCAGGGCGCCCGCGGCTACCTGCCGGCGGTCGTCGCGGCGGCCGGGAAGCGCGAGATGAAGCGCTTCGAACCGAGGCTCGCCGAGGTCTCCAAGGGGCTCGTCGGGGCCGGCGGGGCGGCCGACGAACAGGAGCGTTCCGGGCACCGCTGATCGAAATGCGTGCTCTGTCCCCCCGTGTCAGTCTGGTCGAGGCCCAACCACCGACACCCCGTACGGAGTGAGAAGCATGGGTATCAAGGACCAGTTCCAGGACAAGGCCAACGAGATCAAGGAACGGGCGGAGCAGGCCAGGCAGGGCGCCAAGGACGAGATGTCCGAGCGCACCTCGAAGGCGAAGCAGAAGAAGGACACGAGCTCGAAGTCCAAGCCGCTCGACGACATCAAGGACGAGCTCGACGACCGGACCTGAGGTCCGGGAACGAACCTCAGGGCCTGACTGCTACCAGGCCCTGGCACACCGGCACACCCGGCGCCGACGCACACGGCGCCGTTGCACACAGCGCCGAGGGGCGCGATCCGCACCGAGGAGGTCCGGATCGCGCCCCTTCCGCGTTCCGCGTACACAGCGTTCCGCGTACACCGTGCGTTCCGCGTGCGCCTACTCCCGCGGCGGCAGCTTCGGACGCCGGCGGTCCGGTACGTCGGTGTAGCCGGGCGGCACGGCCGCCGGGTCCTGTTCCAGCAGCTCCAGCGCCAGGTTCACGGCGTCGTCCAGCTGGGCGTGCCGCCCCTCCGCCCAGTCGAGCGGGGTGCGCAGGATCGCGAGGTCCGGCTCCACGCCGTGGTTCTCCACCGACCAGCCGTACTCCGGGAACCAGGCGGCGTTCATCGGCACGGTGATCACCGTCCCGTCGCCCAGGGTGTGCCGGCCGGTCATCCCGACCACCCCGCCCCAGGTGCGCTGGCCCACCACCGGGCCCAGGCCCAGCAGTTTGAACGCGGCGGTGATCATGTCCCCGTCGGAGGAGGTCGCCTCGTCGGCCAGCGCCACGATCGGGCCGCGGGGCGCGTTGGACGCGTACGAGACCGGCTGCGCGTTGCGCGTCAGGTCCCAGCCGAGGATCGAACGGGTGAGCTTCTCCACCACCAGTTCGCTGATGTGCCCGCCCGCGTTGCCGCGTACGTCCACGATCAGGGCGGGCCGGGACATCTCCATGCGCAGGTCGCGGTTGAACTGCGCCCAGCCCGAGCCGCCCATGTCGGGGATGTGCAGGTAGCCGCAGCGTCCTCCGCTGACCTCGCGGACCACGGCGCGGCGTTTGGAGACCCAGTCCTGGTAGCGCAGCGGACGCTCGTCGATCAGCGGCACGACCGCGACCCGTCGCGCCCGGCCCTCGCCTTCGGCGGGCTGGAAGGTGAGCTCGACGGTGGTGCCGCCGGCCGCCGACAGCAGCGGGTAGGGGCCGGCGACCGGGTCCACCGGCCGGCCGTCGACGTGGGTGAGGACCGCGCCCTCGCGGATGCCGGTGCCCGCGAGCGGGGAGCGGGCCTTGGAGTCGGAGGACTCGCCGGGCAGGATCCGCTTGACCACCCAGCCCTCCTCCCGGTGCACGAGGTTGGCGCCGAGCAGCCCGATGGCCCGCTGGTAGTGGGGCGGCCCCTCGTTGCGGCGGGCGGGGGAGACGTAGGCGTGCGAGGTGCCGAGTTCGCCGAGCACCTCGCGCAGCAGGTCGGCGAACTCGTCCGGCGAGGCGACGCGTTCGACGAGGGGGCGGTACTGGCGCAGGATCGCGTCCCAGTCGATGCCGCACATCTTCGGCTCCCAGAAGTACGCCTGGATGAGCCGGCCGGCCTCCTCGAAGGCCTGGCGCCACTCTGCCGCCGGGTCCACCTCGTGCAGGATGCGCCGCAGGTCGAGGTAGACGGTGGAGTCGCCGTCACCCGATTCGGTGGCCGGCACGGCGCGGAGGTCACCGTCGTCGTTGACGACGAGCCGGGTGCCGTCGCCGCTGACCGCGAACCAGTCCAGTCCCGACGCCAGTTCGGTCTTGCGGGCCTTGGTCATGTCGAAGTGTTCCAGCGTCGGCTTGCCGCTGGTGTCGGCCGGGTTGGCGAAGGTCTCGCCGAGAGCGCCCGAGATCGGCCAGCGCAGCCAGACCAGTCCGCCGCCGTGGACCGGGTAGAGGGCCGAGTACTTCGACGCGGAGACGGGGAAGGGCGTGACCCGGTTCTCCAGGCCCTCCACCTCCACCGTGACGGTGCCGTCGCCCTCGCCGGACTCGCTCTCGACCGGGTCGAGCCCGCCCGCCGCGGGCCGGCCGTCGGGGGAGAAGGCGAAGGGGGAGGGGGTGGCCGAGGAGAGCGGCACCAGGTAGGGGCGGCAGCCCAGCGGGAAGGACAGGTCGCCGGTGTGCACGTCGTACACCGGGTCGAAGCCGCGCCAGGACAGGAAGGCGAGGTAACGGCCGTCCCGCGTGAAAACCGGGTTCTCGTCTTCGAAGCGGCCGTTGGTGACGTCGACGATGACGCGCGCGCCGGGACCGGAGATCTTCGCCATCTTGATCTGCCGCAGGGAGCGTCCGATGCCGGGGTGCGACCAGGTCAGCCAGCAGCCGTCGGGGGAGAAGGCGAGGTCGGTGACGGGTCCGTTGATGGACCGGATGAGCTCGGTGACCTCGCCGTTGGACTCCTCCGTCGCGTCGAGCAGCAGCAGCCGCCCGTCGTTGGAGGCGATGGCGAGCCGCTCCCCGTCGGGGTCGGACAGCAGTTCCGTGACGCGGCCCAGCTCGCCCGAGGCCAGCCGGCGGGGCTCGCGGTCGCCGGAGGCGCGCGGCAGGTAGGCGATCTCGATCGCGTCCTCGCCCTCGGCGTCGGTGACGTACGCGACCTGCCCGCCGCTGCCGAGCATCTCGGGCAGCCGTACCCGTACGCCGGGGGTGTCGGCGATGGTGCGGGCCGGCCCGTCGCGGTGGGTGAGCCAGTACAGGCTGCCGCGTACGACGACGGCGCTGGCCCGGCCGGTGGTGTCCACGGACAGCGAGTCGACGTTGCTCGCGGCCGGGACCTGGTACGTACGCCGCCCCGCGCGCGGGCCGCCGAGGCGGACCTGCAGCTTGCGCGGCGAGGCCCCCTCGGCGAGGGAGTCCACGAGCCAGATGTCGCCCGCGCACTGGTAGACCACGCGGGAGCCGTCGCTGGAGGCGTGCCGGGCGTAGAACTCGTCGTGGTCGGTGTGGCGGCGCAGGCCGGTGCCGTCGGGCAGGCAGGAGTAGAGGTTGCCGATGCCCTCGTGGTCGGAGAGGAAGGCGATCCGGCCGTCGACGAACATCGGCGATTCGAGGTGTCCCTCGATGTCCTCCAGGAGCCGCTGCCCGTGCAGCCAGAGCCGGCCGGTGGCGCCGCCCCGGTACCGCTTCCAGGCGGCGGGCTCGTGCGGGGGCTTGCCGGTCAGCAGCAGGCTGCGGTGCTCGCCGCCGGTGTCGGCGACCTGGATGTCGGAGACCGGGCCCCAGGGGAGGCGGCCGCCGGGGCTGCCGTCGGTGGGCAGCTTGTACGCCCAGGAGTAGTAGGAGAAGGGCTGCCCGTGCGAGGAGACGGCCAGGATGTTGCCGTCCGGGTCCCAGCCGCAGACCCGGGTGTCGGTGGAGCCCCAGTGGCTGAGCCGGCGGGCGGGGCCGCCGTCGACGGGGGCGAGGTGGATCTCCGGGTCGAGGCTGCGCCAGGTGGTGAAGGCGATGTGCCGGCCGTCGGGGGAGAAGCGCGGGTGGCCGACCCGGGTGCGGTCGACGGTGATGCGCCAGGCCCGGCCGGGCGTGTGGCCCTCGGGGACCAGGGGGGCGACCCAGAGGTCGTCTTCGGTGGCGAAACACAGCAGTTCGTCGTGGAGGTGCGGGAAGCGGAGGTACGCGACGTCGTGACTCACCCCCCAATGCTTTCCGTGCCGACGGGGCCCGGCAACTCGTACAGGTGACCAAGCGGCACCCGGGCGGGTGACGTGCGGGGTGCCCGTGGGGTGACGGCGCGGGCGTGACCCGTGGCGTGACCCACGCCACGCCGCTATCGAAACGGAACGGTTTCGTTTCGTTAGTTGTGGGGGTAGGCTCTGAAGAGTACGGAACCGTTTCGTTCGGAGGAGGTCGCGATGAAGGCGAGTTGCCGGGTGACCGACGTCATGTCGGCCCGTCGCAGCCGGATCACCCCCGAACGGGAAGCCGAACTCCACGGGGCGGTCCTCGACCTCCTGCGCGAGGTCGGCTACGAGGCGCTGACCATGGACGCCGTCGCCGCCCGTACGAAGTCCAGCAAGGCCACCCTCTACCGCCAGTGGGGGAGCAAGCCGGAGCTGGTCGCCAAGGCCCTGCGATGCACCCAGCCGGTCTCTCTGCGGGAGATCGACACGGGCACCCTGCGCGGGGACTTCGCGATGATGGTCGAGTGCTCCGACGACGCGCAGATGGCCAAGGACACCGCGCTGATGCGGGGCCTGGCCCATGCCGTCCACGAGAGCCCGGAGCTGCACCGGGCGCTGCGAGACCTGCTGGTCGACCCGGAGATCAACGGTCTCCAGGTGATGCTGCAGCGCGCCGTCGAGCGGGGCGAGATCCGGCCGGACTGCCCGGCCCTGGACTTCGTGCCGCACATGCTCATCGGGGCGTTCATCGCACTACCGCTGATCGAGGACCGGTCCGTCGACCGGGCCTTCCTCGGCCAGTTCATCGACGCCGTGGTCTTCCCCGCCCTCGGCGTCTGACGTCCCGCCCGGGTACTTCGCCCGGGGCCGGATCCCCGGCCGCACGACCGCGCGAAGTACAGCTCCCCAGAAGTACAGAACGTCCTTCCTGCTGCTCCTGACACGCCGCTCTCGTCGTCGGGCCGGCTTTCCACGCCCTGATCCGTCCCGGATCCATCCCACGACCTGAAACGGGAGAACCACGACGTGGCCACCTTCCTCTACCGGCTCGGGCGCGGGGGGGGGGGGGGGGGGGGGGGGGGGGGGCGGGGGGGGGGGGGGGGGGGTGGGGGGGGTGGGGGTGGGGGGGGGGGGGGA
>NZ_JBVJWV010000005.1:105022-160594 GCF_055602105.1 Streptomyces sp. NPDC037421 | reverse complement strand
CGTCTCCCCCCCCCCCTCCCCCCCCACCCCCCCCCCCCCCACCCCAACCCACCCCCCCCCCCCCCCCCCCCCCCCCCCCCCCCCCCCCCCCCCCCCCCCCCCCCCCCCCCGCGGCCTGGTCGCCCTCGTATGGGTGGCGCTGCTCGTCGCCGCGGGCTTCGGCGCCGCGACGGCCTCCGCGCCCACCTCCGGCTCGTTCTCGATACCCGGCACGGAGGCCCAGAAGGCCTTCGACCTGCTGGACGAGAAGTTCCCGGGCATGTCCGCCGACGGCGCGACCGCCCGCATCGTCGTCAAGGCCCCGGCGGGCGCCAAGGTCACCGACCCGGGCCCCAAGGCCGAGGTCGAGAAGCTCATCTCCGGCCTGAAGAGCGGCGACGGCGCCGCCCAGATCGCCACCGTCGACGACCCGTACCGGACGCAGGCGGTGAGCCAGGACGGCTCCACCACCTACGTCAGCGTGAAGTACAAGGTCAGCGGCATGGAGCTGAAGGACGACACCCGAGAGGCTCTCAAGGACTCGGGCCACGCGGCCCAGCAGGCCGGCCTCCAGGTGGAGATCGGCGGCGACGCGCTGATGGAGGCCCCGGAGACGGGCTCCGGCGAGGCCATCGGCATCCTGGTCGCCGGCATCGTCCTCGTCATCACCTTCGGCTCGCTGGTGGCCGCCGGGCTGCCGCTGCTGACCGCGCTGATCGGCGTCGGCATCGGCGTCTCCTCGATCACCGCGCTCGCCAACGTCCTGGACCTCGGCTCCACCACCTCCACCCTCGCGATGATGATCGGCCTCGCGGTCGGCATCGACTACGCGCTCTTCATCGTCTCCCGCTACCGCGTGGAGCTCGCCGAGGGCCGGGAGCGCGACGAGGCCGCCGGCCGCGCCGCCGGAACCGCCGGCTCCGCCGTTGTCTTCGCGGGTCTGACCGTGGTCATCGCCCTGGTGGGCCTGGCCGTCGTCAACATCCCGATGCTGACGAAGATGGGTGTCGCCGCTGCCGGAACGGTGGTCATCGCGGTGCTCGTCGCCCTGACGCTGGTCCCGGCGATCCTCGGCTTCGCGGGCAGGAAGGTGCTGCCCGCCGGCCAGAAGAGCAAGCTGTTCGGCAAGGGCCGCCCGGCCGGCGCCGAGCCCAAGGCCAACGGCGGCACCCGCTGGGCCCGCTTCGTGCTGCGCCGCCCGGTGACGGTGCTGCTGGCCGGCGTGATCGGCCTCGGGGTCATCGCGATCCCGGCGTCCAAGCTGGAGATGGGCCTGCCTGACGACGGCTCCAAGCCGGTCTCCACCAGCCAGCGCAAGGCGTACGACATGCTGTCCGAGGGCTTCGGGCCCGGCTTCAACGGTCCGCTGATGGTGGTCGTCGACGGTGACAAGGCGCTGGCCGACCGCACGGCCGACCGGATCAAGGGCCTGGACGGGGTGGCGGCCGTGATGCCCCCGCTCCAGAACGAGGCCAAGGACGCCGCGATCGTCAGCGTGATCCCGAAGGACCGGCCGTCCTCCACCGAGACCGAGGACCTGGTCCACTCGATCCGCGAGGGCAACGGCAAGGACGTGTTCGTCAGCGGCCAGACCGCGATGAACATCGACTTCTCGCAGAAGATGAACGACGCGCTGCTGCCCTACCTGGCGCTCGTCGTCGGCCTGGCCTTCCTGCTGCTGATGCTGGTCTTCCGCTCGATCCTGGTTCCGCTCAAGGCGGCGCTCGGCTTCCTGCTGTCGGTCGTCGCGGCCCTCGGCGCGGTCGTCGCGGTCTTCCAGTGGGGCTGGCTCGGCTCGCTCTTCGGTGTCGAGCAGACCGGTCCGATCATGTCGATGATGCCGATCTTCATGGTGGGCGTGGTCTTCGGCCTGGCCATGGACTACGAGGTCTTCCTGGTCACCCGCATGCGTGAGGCGTACGTCCACGGCGAGCGGCCGGGCCAGGCCGTGGTGACCGGCTTCCAGTACAGCGCCCGCGTGGTCGTGGCCGCCGCCGTCATCATGATCGCCGTGTTCTCCGGCTTCCTCGGCGCCAGCGACTCGATGGTGAAGATGATCGGCTTCGGCCTGGCCGTCGCCGTCCTCTTCGACGCCTTCGTGGTCCGCATGGCCATCGTCCCGGCGGTGCTGGCGCTGCTCGGCCACAAGGCCTGGTGGCTGCCGAAGTGGCTCGACCGGATCCTGCCCAACGTGGACGTGGAGGGCGAGAGCCTGCGCAAGCACCTGGGCGAGTCCGGGTCCGGGTCGGGGGCCGGCTCGCCGGAGGACCCCGACAAGCAGCGCGAGCTCGTCAACGCCTGAGTCAACACCCGGGTCAACGTCAGGCCCGGAAAGTCACACCTGCCGAACGCCGGCCCCGCATCTGGAACCCCCAGGTGCGGGGCCGGTGGCGTTCCGCTACGCCGTCCGGGTGGTGGCGTGCGTACGGCGCAGGAAGCGGCGCAGCGCGGTGCTGTCGAACTGGAGGACGGCGACCCCCTCGGGCGAGTGGAACTCCACCACCGCCTGGACGCGCCCGCACGGCCAGACACGTACGTCCCCGCTTCCGGACGGGGCCAGCAGGCCGGCCTCCAGGAGGGCGAGGGGGAAGACCCACTCGTTGTCGGTTTCCTCGGGGGACAGCTCGGCGGGGAAGACGACGCGCACGGCCAGCGGCTCGGCGGGGGTGAAGCGCAGGGCCACCGGAATGGCCCGGTAGAGGGGGTCGTCGGTGATCACGCGGGCGCGCACCCGCTCCTCGATGGCGGTCGCGGTCGCTGCTGGATTCTCGGCGGTGGCTGACATCGACAAGACTCCTCGAAATCGGAACATTTGCGTCCGTTTGTCCGTCCAGCCTCGCACATTCCGACGAAACCGCACGGATCCATTTGTGACCCGGCTGCTCTTGCCAACGGTTTGCAACTGGGCACTACTCTTGAACGGTTAAAGACTTGTGCGAGAAAGAGGGAGCGGAGCTTCTCCATGCATGTGCCCGACGGATTCATCAACACACCCGTCTCGGTGGCCGCAGGAGTAGCGGCCGCCGCCGCTGTCGCGGTCAGCCTGCGCGGCGCCCGCCGTGAGCTCGACGAGCGCACCGCCCCGCTGGCCGGCCTCGTCGCCGCCTTCATCTTCGCCGTGCAGATGCTGAACTTCCCGGTCGCCGCCGGCACCAGCGGCCACCTCCTCGGAGGAGCCCTCGCCGCCATACTCGTCGGCCCGTACACCGGCGTGCTGTGCGTGTCCGTCGTCCTGCTGATGCAGGGCATCCTCTTCGCCGACGGCGGCCTCACCGCCCTCGGCGTCAACGTCCTCAACATGGCCGTGGTGACCGTGGTCGTCGCCTACGCCGTCTTCCGCGGGCTCCTGGGGCTGCTGCCCGCCGGCCGCCGCTCGGTCACCGTCGCCGCCTTCGCCGGCGCCCTGCTCTCCGTGCCCGCCGCGGCCGCCGCCTTCACCCTCCTCTACGCCCTGGGCGGCACCACCGACGTCCCGATCGGCAAGGTCGTCACCGCCATGGTCGGCGTCCACGTCCTCATCGGCATCGGCGAGGCCGTCATCACCGCCGCGACCGTCGGCGCCGTGATCGCCGTACGCCCCGACCTGGTGCACGGCGCGCGCCGGCTGACCGCCCCGCTGAAGCTGCGCGTCGGCGGCGAGCTGGTCGACGCCCCCGCGCCCGCCGCCACGCCGGTGCCGGCCGCCGCCCGCTCCACCCGCAAGCTCTGGCTGACCGGCCTGGCCACCGCCCTCGTCCTGGCCGGCTTCGTTTCCTTCTACGCCTCCGCCAGCCCCGACGGCCTGGAGAAGGTCGCCGCCGACAAGGGCATCGACACCAAGGTCGAGGAGCACGCCGCCGCCGGCTCCCCGCTCGCCGACTACGGCGTCAAGGACGTCTCCGACGCCCGCCTGTCCGGCGGCCTCGCGGGAGTCATCGGCGTCGGCGCGACCGTCGCCGTCGGCACCGGCGTGTTCTGGGCCGTGCGCCGCCGCCGCGCTCAGGACCTGACCGCGACGTCCACGGCCGCCCCGTCGGCCGGCTGACATGGGGGCCGGCCACGCGCACAAGCTCTACCGGCACGGGCACTCGCCCGTGCACGAGCTGCCGCCGCACTGCAAGATCGCCGCGACGTTCGCGTTCGTGGTCGTCGTCGTCTCCACCCCGCGCGAGGCCATGTGGGCCTTCGCGGGGTACGCGGTCCTCATCGCCGCCGTAGCGGCGGCGGCCCGGATCTCCGCGGGCTTCATGCTGCGGCGGATGCTGATCGAGGTGCCGTTCGTACTCTTCGCCGTGCTCATGCCCTTCGTGTCCCAGGGCGAACGGGTGGAGGTGCTCGGCATGTCCCTGAGCGTCTCAGGTCTCTGGGGCGCGTGGAACGTCCTGGCCAAGGGCACCCTCGGCGTGGCCGCCTCCGTACTGCTCGCCTCCACCACCGAACTGCGCGCCCTGCTGCTGGGACTCCAGCGGCTGAAGCTGCCGCCGCTGCTCGTGCAGATCGCCTCCTTCATGATCCGGTACGGCGACGTCATCACCGACGAGCTGCGCCGGATGTCCATCGCCCGGCGCTCGCGCGGGTTCGAGGCGCGCGGTGTCCGGCACTGGGGGGTGCTCGCCAAGACGGCCGGCGCCCTCTTCATCCGCTCCTACGAACGCGGCGAGCGGGTCTACCTCGCCATGGTCAGCCGCGGCTACGCCGGCTCCATGCCGGTGATCGACGACGTCACGGCCACCCGCGCCCAGTGGGCGTACTCGGCCGTGCTCCCCGTGACGGCGCTCGCCGTCTGTCTGATGGGATGGACGCTGTGACGTCTCCTTCCGCTTCCTCCTCCTCGCCTTCCGCTGCCGCCGCCCCCTCCCTGGAGGTGTCCGGGGTCGCCTACGCCTACCCCGACGGGCACCAGGCCCTTTTCGGGGTCGACCTCACCGTCGGCCGGGGGGAGCGGGTCGCGCTGCTCGGCCCCAACGGCGCGGGGAAGACCACCCTCGTGCTGCACCTCAACGGCATCCTCGGCGGCGGGGTCGGCTCGGTGAGCGTGGCCGGGCTGCCCGTGGAGAAGCGGAACCTCGCCGAGATCCGGCGCCGGGTGGGCATCGTCTTCCAGGACCCCGACGACCAGCTGTTCATGCCGACCGTGCGGGAGGACGTGGCCTTCGGCCCGGCGGCGGCCGGCCTGCGGGGCGCGGAACTGGAGGAGCGGGTCCGCGAGGCGCTCGAACTGGTCGGCATGGCCGGCTTCGCCGACCGGCCCCCGCACCACCTGTCCTTCGGCCAGCGCCGCCGGGTGGCGGTGGCGACCGTGCTGGCGATGCGGCCCGAGATCCTCGTCCTGGACGAGCCCTCCTCCAACCTGGACCCGGCCTCGCGGCGCGAGCTCGCCGACATCCTGCGCTCGCTGGACGTGACCGTGCTGATGGTGACCCACGACCTGCCGTACGCGCTGGAGCTCTGCCCGCGCTCGGTGATCCTGAGCGAGGGCGTCATCGCCGCCGACGGCCGCACCCGGGACCTGCTGTGTGACGACGCGCTGATGCGGGAGCACCGGCTGGAGCTGCCGTTCGGCTTCGACCCGCGGTCGGTGGCGGCGGCGTAGAGCCGGGGCACTGGGCGGCGGCGCAGGCGGTGACGCAACGCGGTCGGCTAATGCCACGGAGTGCGGATGTGGCATTAGCCGGTGGGGTCGGGCTGTGGCACGGGCCGGCCGGGCGCGCGGAGGGGCGCGCGGTCGGCGGCATAAGGGACGGCCGGCGGTTGTTGGCCTGCTCGTGAACATCCAGGGTGCGGTGACCGAGGGCTTCGAGCCCGTCAGAGACGCCTTCGCGCGCAATTTCGAGGTCCTCGGGGACCGGGGTGCGGCCGTGGCCGTGTACCGGGACGGCCGCAAGGTCGTCGATCTGTGGGGCGGCACGAAGGACGCGGACGGCGACGCCGCCGGGCCCTGGACCGAGGACACCGCGACCATCGTGCGCTCCGCCACCAAGGGCGTGGCCGCCGCCGTCCCGCTGCTGCTGCACCAGCGCGGACTGCTGGACCTGGACGCGCCGGTCGGCTCGTACTGGCCCGAGTTCAAGGCGGGCGGCAAGGAGAAGGCGCTGGTCCGCCACCTCCTCGCCCACCAGGCCGGCGTGCCCGCGCTGGACCGCGGGCTCACCACGGCGCAGGCCGCCGACGGGGTGAGCGGGGCGCGCGCGGTCGCCGCGCAGCGGGCCTTCTGGGAGCCGGGCACCGAGCACGGCTACCACGCGCAGACCTTCAGCTGGCTGGTCTCCGAGCTGGTGCTGAGGGCGACGGGCCGCACCGTCGGGGGGATCCTGGCGGAGGAGATCGCCGAGCCCCTGGGGCTGGACTTCTGGATAGGCCTGCCGGAGAGCGAGGCGCCGCGGGTGGGCCGGGTGGCGCCGGTGGAGCCGCCGGAGAGCGCGGGGCTGCTGAAGACCCGGCCGAGGAGAAACGTTTCCGAGGCATACGCCGACCCGGACTCCCTCACCCGGCGTGCCTTCGCGGCCATCGACCCCCTGCCGGACGAGAACGACCCCGTCTACCAGGCGGCCGAGCTGCCCGGTTCCGCCGGCATCGGCACGGCGCGCGCCCTGGCCCGCTTCTACGGGGCGACCATCGGTGTGGTGGAGGACGGGGCGCGGATCTTCACCCCCGCCACCACCGCGCTGGCCGGCACGGAGTTCGCGTCCGGGCCGGACCGGGTGCTGGTCGTGAACACCCGCTTCGGCCCGGGCTACATGCTGCACGGGCCGGCGTCCCCGCTGCTGTCCCCGGCCTCCTTCGGCCATCCGGGGCGGGGCGGGTCCCTGGCCTTCGCGGACCCGGAGTCGGGGATCGGCTTCGGCTACGTCACCAACGCCCACGCCAAGTCGGTCACCGCCGACCCGCGCGCGCAGGCGCTGGTGCGGGCGCTGCGCTCCTGCCTCTGACGTCGGCCGGCGTCACGCGGAGCGGTCCGGCGCGGTCAGGCGCCCTCGCGTACGTCGGCCAGCGCGGCCGCGGCGTGCTCGATGAGCTCCTTCGGGGCCATGGGGAAGACGGTGTGCGGGGTGCCGGCCGCCGCCCAGACCACGTCGTGCTCCAGCAGCGAGCGGTCGGCCAGCACCCGGGTGCGGGTGCGATGGCCGAAGGGCGGGACGCCGCCGATGGCGTAGCCCGTGGTCTCGCGGACGAGCGTGGCGTCGGCGCGGGTGACTTTCGCGGCGCCGAGTTGACGCCGTACGGCCTCGACGTCGACCCGTGAGGCGCCGTCCATGAGGACCAGCACGGGGACCCCGTCCGCTGCGAAGATCAGTGACTTCACGATCTGGCTGAGCTCGCAGCCGATCGCGGTTGCGGCGTCGGCGGCCGTACGGGTCCCTTCGGGGAAGGCGCGGACGTCGAGGTCGAGGCCCAGCTCGGTGAGGGCCCGTGCGAAGAGGGGGTGCGGGGTGCTGGTCGTCATGCCCCGGACGCTAGCGCCGCGCGGGGCCCGGAGGCCACGCGTTTTGCCCGGGCCCGGCCCGGCACGCCGGGTCGGCCCCCCGCTCGCCGCCGGCCCGCGTGTCCCGGCACCGGCCTTCGGGTCCCGCTGCCCGGCGCGGATGCCCCGGTCCCGCCTTCGGCCCGGCATCCGCCCCCCCGTACTCCGTGCCCCCCCGCACCGCGCGGCTGCGGCCGGTTCTTCCGGCCCGGGACCGGCCCCGGCCCCCCCGTCAGGAGGCGTTCAGCACCGTCGCGACGATGGGGCCCGCCGTGTCGCCGCCGTGGCCGCCGCCCTCGACCATGGCGGCCGCCGCCACATCGCCCCGGAAGCCCGTGAACCAGCTGTCCGGGGCGGCCGCGCCGTCGACCTCCGCCGAGCCGGTCTTCGCGCCCTTGTCGGAGCCGCCTACGGAGGACATGGCGCCCGCCGCCGTGCCGCCGGGGCCGGCGGCCTGCTTCATCATCCGCACCAGCTGCGCCGACACCCCGGGCGCCAGCGAGCGCGGGGCGGCGGCCAGAGCGCGGCCGTCCAGCGACGCCTTCACCAGCACCGGCTGCCGGAACACCCCGGTCCGGGCGGTCGCCGTGATCGACGCGACGTTCAGGGGGTTCATCTGGATCGCGCCCTGGCCGATGTACTCAGCGGCCGCCGCCGGACCGGACGTCACCGGCACGCTGCCGTCCTGGGACGGGATGCCGGTCTTCCAGTCCAGCCCGATCCCGAAGGCCTCCTTGGCCACCCTCGGCAGCGCGCCGTTGTCGCCCACCTCGTTGATCAGGCCGATGAAGGCCGTGTTGCAGGACTTGGCGAAACTGGTCGAGAAGGACTGGCCCTTCAGCGAGAAGTTGTTCAGGTTGTGGAAGACCTTGCCGTCCCACGAGACGCTCTGCGGGCAGTCCGCCGGGCGGTCCGCCGCCACCAGGCCCTTCTCCAGCAGCATCGCCGCCGTCACGATCTTCATCGTCGAGCCCGGGGCCCGCCGGCCCTGCATCGCCGCGTTGAAGCCGTCCCGGCGGTGGTTCGCCACCGCCAGGATGTCGCCGGTGCTCGGCTGGACGGCGACCACGGAGGCCTCGGGGTGCTGCGCCACGGCCTTCTCGGCCGCCGCCTGCACACCGGCGTCCAGCACGGTCTGGATCTGCCCCGGCTTGCCCTCCACCAGCGTCAGCAGGCTCCGCTTCGGCGCGTCCTGGGCCGCCGGTTCGATCCACAGCTCGACGCCGGGCGTGCCGCCGGTCTTCTCCCCGTAGGTCTTGCGCAACGAGTCCAGCACCGGCCGCAGCGACGGGTACTGCTCGGCCGTCAGCTCCTTGCCGTTGCGGTCGACCGCCTTGACCGGCGGGCTCGCCGGGGTGCCCGCGCGCAGCTTCTCGTCCTTCTGGAGCTGCGGGTGGATCACCGAGGGCTGCCAGTCGACGAGCGGCTTGCCGTTGCTGACGCCCCGGACGACGGTCAGGCGGGAGTCGTAGACGAGGGGCTTGGCCGTGCCCTCGTGGCTGATCTCGGCCTCGACCTTGAACGGCACCGTGGTGCCGTCCGCCGTGCCGGGGGTGATGACGGCCCTGGACACCATCGCCTTGGCCCGGTAGTCGGCCACCGCGGTCTGCGCGGCCTGCGTGTTGTTGGTCAGCTCGGCGGCCGTGCGGTCGTCGCCGGCCGCCCACGCCGCGAGGAAGGCCTGCGCGGTGGCGGCCGCCTCCTTCTCCGTGACGGGCCCGCTCCCCTTCGCGGCGGGCGACGCGCTGCTGCCCGTACCGCCACCGGCCGCGACACTGCCGTCGCCGCTGTTCCCGACCAGGGTGTACACCCCGTACGCGGTGCCGCCGACCATCGCGAGGAACACCCCGCCGACGATGGCACCCTTCGCCGCCCCGTTCACTGCGTCCCCTCCCCAGGAGCCCCCGTCCTCTGAACACGTTCAAAGAACCTGTGAGGGGACCTTACCTCTCAGTAACGGGTCAGATCCAGCTGTCCAGCCACATCCGGCCACGCCACGAGTCCATGGGCAGCGTCTGGCCGGTGTAGATCGGCCAGAAATAGATGAAGTTCCAGACGATGAGGAGGACGAGGACGCCCGCGCCGATCGCGCCCACCGCGCGCCGCCGCTCCGAGGAGCCCGCCGGGCCCAGCAGGGCGCCGGTCATCATCGCCACCGCCAGGCACAGGTACGGGACGAAGACCACCGCGTAGAAGTAGAAGATGGTCCGCTCCTGGTAGTTGAACCAGGGCAGCAGCCCGGCGCCCAGCGCGCACGCGATCGCGCCCGCCCGCCAGTCGCGGCGGAAGAACCACCGCCACAGCACGTACAGCAGCGCGAAGCAGCCCGCCCACCACAGCAGCGGCGTGCCGAGGGCCAGTACCTCGCGGGCGCACTTGCCGGCCGCGGACGCCGGGCAGCCGTCGGTGCCGGGCGCGGGGGACTCGTAGAAGTAGGAGACGGGCCGGCCCAGGACCAGCCAGCTCCACGGGTTCGACTCGTAGGTGTGGCCGGAGGTCAGGCCCACGTGGAACCGGTAGACCTCCGTCTCGTAGTGCCACAGGCTGCGCAGCCACTCGGGGAGGAAGGACAGCGAGCTGTTCTGGTCGTTCTTGGCGGCCCAGTCGCGGAAGTAGCCGCCCTTGCCGTTGTCCGGGCTGAGGATCCAGCCGGTCCAGGAGGCCACGTACACGGCGACCGCCACCGGCACCGTCGACAGGAAGCCGGGCAGCGCGTCGCGGCGCAGCATCGCCGCGTACGGGGCGCCCGCGCCGGCGGTGCGGCGCGCGGCCGCGTCCCACAGGACGGTGAGGATCCCGAAGAAGGCCAGCACCACGAGGCCGTTCCACTTGGTGCCGAAGGCCAGGCCCAGGCAGACGCCGGCGAGCAGCCGGTACGGGCGCCAGCCCAGCCGCAGGGTCTCCGCGACCGTCACGTCGGGGCGGGCGCGGCCCTCCTCGTCGACCGGCAGGGCGGCGGCGAGTCTGGCGCGCGCCTTGTCCCGGTCGATGACCAGCGCCCCGAAGGCCGCCAGGACGAAGAACATCAGCACCAGGTCGAGCAGCGCGGTCCGGCTCATCACCAGGTGCAGCCCGTCGACCGCCAGCAGCGTGCCCGCCAGGCAGCCGAGGAAGGTGGAGCGGAACAGCCGGCGGCCGATGCGGCACACCATCAGCACCGACAGGGTGCCGAGCACCGCCGTCATGAACCGCCAGCCGAAGGGGGTGAAGCCGAACATCCACTCGCCGAGGCCGATCACCCATTTGCCGACGGGCGGGTGCACGACGTAGCCGGGGTCCAGGGGGAGCGGTACCGCGTCGGGATTCGACAGGATCGACTTGTCGACATCCTTGGGCCAGCTGGCTTCGTAGCCCTGCTTGACGGTGGCCCACGCGTCCTTGGCGTAGTACGTCTCGTCGAATATCACCGCCTTGGGGCTGCCCAGGTGCGTGAACCGCAGCACCCCCGCCACCAGCGTGATCAGCAGCGGCCCCGCCCAGGCCATCACCCGCTGCCAGGTCCGTCGGCTCGCCTCGGGGATCCCGAGTGCCGTCCACAGCTGCGCGGAGGGCCGTGCGTACGGGGGCACGAGGCGGGTGCGGGCGTCGGTCACCGGCGCGGCCGGCGCGTAGCCGAACCCGCGCAGGCGGCGCAGCCACACGGGCGGCTCGTAGTCGGAGTCGCCTCCGCCCGGCCGGACGGGCGGGGCCCCCGCGGGGCTGGGCGGCGGCGTCGCGGTACTGGTCACCGGATCATCGTAGGGAACGCCCCTGTGGAGCCCCAGCCCCCACGAGCCCCAATGAGAGGATGAGCCGGTGACAGCTGACCAGCCCCGCGGTGCCGAAGCCCCCTCCTCCCACGGCGTACTCGTCCTCGCCGGGACTCCCATCGGCGATCTCGCCGACGCCCCGCCCCGGCTCGCGGCCGAGCTGGAGCGGGCCGATGTGATCGCCGCCGAGGACACCCGGCGGCTGCGCCGGCTCACGCAGGGGCTCGGCGTGTTCACCACCGGGCGCGTCCTGTCGTACTTCGAGGGCAACGAGTCCGCCCGCACCCCCGAGCTGGTGGAGGCCCTGGAGGCCGGCCGGCGGGTGCTGCTGGTGACCGACGCCGGAATGCCCTCGGTCTCCGACCCCGGCTACCGGCTGGTCGCCGCCGCCGTGGAGAAGGACATCAAGGTCACGGCCGTGCCCGGCCCGTCCGCCGTGCTCACCGCGCTCGCCCTGTCCGGGCTGCCCGTGGACCGCTTCTGCTTCGAGGGCTTCCTGCCGCGCAAGGCGGGCGAGCGCCTGGGCCGGCTCCGCGAGGTGGAGGGCGAGCGGCGCACGCTCGTCTACTTCGAGGCGCCGCACCGGCTGGACGACACCCTGGCGGCCATGGCCGAGGTGTTCGGCGCCGGCCGGCGGGCCGCCGTGTGCCGCGAGCTGACCAAGACCTACGAGGAGGTCAGGCGCGGCGGACTCGGCGAGCTCGCCGAGTGGGCGGCCGAGGGCGTGCGCGGCGAGATCACCATCGTGGTCGAGGGCGCCCCGGCGGCCGCGCCCGGCGACGTGGACGACGAGGAGCTCGTGCGGCGCGTGCGCGTGCGCGAGGAGGCCGGCGAGCGCCGCAAGGAGGCCATCGCGGCGGTCGCGGCGGAAGCCGGCGTACCCAAGCGCGAGGTCTTCGACGCGGTCGTCGCGGCAAAGAATGCGACACAAAAGATGCCGTAGGTCGGTAAAGAGCTAACCTGAAAAGCAAAGCTCAGACCGCGCACCGGCCCCTTTGGGCATGACTCGGCCAAAGGCCGTCCATTACTGGACAGGGCCTGATGCGCTCCCGCCCGAAGAGGCGTCCACTGGCAATGGCACCAGTGGAACAAGAGGAGCTGGCATGAGTGAGATCGCAGACACCCCGGTACCCGTCACGGCCGCGGGACCGGCACCTGTTCCCACCTCCGGCGTGCAGACCGTGCACGAGGCGTACTCCTTCGCGTGCATGAAGTGCGGCTACGGCTGGGAGCAGGCGTACGCGATAGAGCACCACGTCGACGGCAAGGGCGAGCCCTTCATCATGTACACGGTGAACGGCGAGCGGGTGCCCTCCCCGCTGTCGAACCCGACCTGCCTCAACTGCGGCGGACACGTCGTACGGATCATGCGCGCGGGCCAGGTCTCCACGGTGCTCGGCACGATCGACCGGCTCTACCACCACCGCATCGCCCCGGGGATCGCCGGACCGGTACCGGCCGGCGAGAACGCCCCCCGCCCGCCGAAGCAGCGCCGGGTCCCGTCGCACGACTCGCCCGGACCGGTGGCCGTGGACGCGTCCGAGCGGCGCCGCGGTCCGTTCTCCCGCCTCCTCGGGTTCTTCCGGCGGTCCTAGGAGCGGCCGCGGGGAGCGGTCACGGGAGCGGTCATAAGATCGGCTCATGAGCCCCAGCCCCAGCCCCTCCTCCCCGGCCGCCGCCGCCAAGGCCGCGTCGAAGGACGTCCCGCCCCCGCTGCCCGAGCCGCTGCGGGTGGCGGTGGCCGACTCGCACACCCACCTCGACATGCAGTCCGGCACCGTCGAGGAGGGCCTCGCGAAGGCCGCCTCCGTGGGCGTGACCACCGTCGTCCAGGTGGGCTGCGACGTGAAGGGCTCGCGCTGGGCCGCCGAGACCGCGGCCGCCCACGCCAACGTCCACGCCGCCGTCGCCCTCCACCCGAACGAGGCCCCCCGCATCGTCCACGGCGACCCCGACGGCTGGTCCCGGCAGGGCGCCCGGCCCGGCGGCGGCCAGGCGGCGCTCGACGACGCGCTCGCCGAGATCGAGGCGCTGGCCGCGCTGGACCACGTCAAGGCGGTCGGCGAGACCGGCCTGGACTACTTCCGCACCGGCCCCGAGGGGATGGCCGCGCAGGAGCGTTCCTTCCGGGCCCACATCGAGATCGCCAAGCGGCGGGGCAAGGCCCTGGTCATCCACGACCGCGACGCCCACGCCGACGTCCTGCGCGTGCTGCGCGAGGAGGGCGCCCCCGAGCGCACCGTCTTCCACTGCTACTCCGGCGACGCCGAGATGGCCCGCGAGTGCGCCGCCGCCGGCTACTACATGTCCTTCGCCGGGACCGTCACCTTCAAGAACGCCGCGCCGCTGCGCGAGGCCCTCGCGGTGGCCCCGCTGGAACTGGTGCTGGTGGAGACCGACGCCCCGTACCTCACCCCGGCGCCCTACCGCGGACGGCCCAACGCCCCGTACCTCATTCCGCTGACGGTCCGGGCCATGGCCGCGGTGCGCGGCATCGACGAGGACGCCATGGCCACCGCCCTCGCCGCCAACACGGCGCGCGCCTTCGACTACTGACGCGCCGCCCCCGTCCCGCCCCGCAAGGGTTCGCGCAGCCGTTCGTCCGACACGCTGGGTAGTCGAACGGCTTTGGTGCGTGACGCCCCCTGCCGCTAGGGTGCCGTGCCCGAGCAGCCGGGGGCCGGACCAGTGGAGCGAGCGACGTGAGCGATACGCAGGGCAGTCACCGCCGTGCCTCCTGGCCGGACACCGCGCCCGACCCGGACCCGTACGACGGCCCCTACGACGGCCCGTACGAGGACCCGTACGGCGCCGCGGCCCCCGAGCCGCAGGTCCCCGCCCCGCGCGGCGAGGGCCGCCGGGCCGCCCGGCGCCGCGCGGCGGCCCCCGCCGGCGGACGCCGCCGCACCACCACCGCGGAACCCCCGCCGCCGACCCCGCCCGCCCCCGGCGCCGACCCCGCCCCCGGCCGCCAGCCCGGCGCCGGGTCCGGCCGGCGCAGGCGTTCCGCACCCGCCCCGGCCGGCCGCGGCGCCGCCACCGCCCGCGACAGCTGGCGGCGCATCGTCCCGCAGGCCCTCGTCGTGGCCTTCCTGGCCGGCGGCACCACCGCCTTCGTCGCCGCCGACAAGGCCGTCCGGCTCACCGTCGACGGAGTGCCCCGCACCCTCCACACCTTCGCCGGCAGCGTCGACGAACTCCTCGAAGCCGAAGGCCTCGGCGTCGGCCCCCACGACCTCGTCGCCCCCGCCCCCGGCTCCGCACTCGACGACGGCCAGCAGGTCGTGGTCCGCTACGGCCGCCCCCTGCGCCTCACCCTCGACGGCACCACCCGCCAGCTGTGGACCACCGCCCGCACCGTCGACGGCGCACTGCGCCAGCTCGGCGTCCGCGTCGAGGGCGCCCACCTCTCCACCCCCCGCACCGCCACCGTCCCCCGCTCCGGCCTCACCCTCGGCGTGCGCACCGAACGCGGCGTCACGTTCATGGCCGACGGCCGCGAACGCACCATCCGCACCAACGCCGCCACCGTCAAGGAGGCCCTCGACCAGGCCGGCATCACCCTCCAGGGCCAGGACACCACCTCCGTCCCCCCGGACTCCTTCCCCCGCGACGGCCAGACCGTCACCGTGCTGCGCATCACCGGCACCCGCGAGGTCCGCGAGGAGCGCATCCCGTACGAGACCGAACGCGTCGAGGACGGCGGGCTCTTCGCCGGCACCGAGGTCGTCGAGCGCGTCGGGCGGCCCGGGGCGCGCCGGGTCACGTACGCCCTGCGCACCGTCAACGGGGTCCGCCAGCAGCCCCGGAAGATCGCCGAGGAGGTCGTCCGGGAGCCCGTCAGCCAGCGCGTCCTGGTCGGCACGAAGCCGCTGCCCACCTCCGTCGCCGGCGCCGACGGCCTCAACTGGTCCGCGCTGGCCCAGTGCGAGTCCGGGGGCCGTCCCTCCGCCACCGACCCCTCGGGCACCTACGGCGGCCTCTACCAGTTCGACGTGAGCACCTGGCAGGCCCTCGGCGGCAGCGGCCGCCCGCAGGACGCACCCGCCTCGGAGCAGACGTACCGGGCGAAGAAGCTCTACGTGCAGCGGGGGGCGAGTCCGTGGCCGCACTGCGGCCGTAGGCTTGAGCGGTGAGCACCGCAGAGCAGCAGCCCCACGAGACCTCCGAGGTCCCTTCCGACGCCCTCCTCGGGCCGGCCGACATCCGAGAGCTGGCCGCCGTCCTCGGCGTACGCCCGACGAAGCAGAAGGGCCAGAACTTCGTCATCGACGCCAACACGGTGCGCCGGATCGTGCGCACCGCCGGGGTGCGTCCGGACGACGTGGTCGTGGAGGTCGGGCCGGGCCTCGGCTCGCTGACGCTCGCCCTGCTGGAGGCCGCCGACCGGGTGACCGCCGTCGAGATCGACGACATCCTCGCCGCCGCGCTGCCCGCCACCATCGAGGCGCGGATGCCGCACAAGAAGGACCGCTTCGCGCTGGTCCACTCCGACGCGATGCTCGTCACCGAGCTGCCCGGCCCGGCGCCGACCGCGCTCGTCGCGAACCTCCCCTACAACGTGGCCGTGCCGGTCCTGCTCACCATGCTCGACCGCTTCCCGAGCATCGAGCGGACCCTCGTCATGGTGCAGTCCGAGGTCGCCGACCGGCTCGCCGCCCGCCCCGGCAACAAGGTGTACGGGGTCCCCTCCGTCAAGGCCGCCTGGTACGCGGACGTCAAGCGGGCCGGGGCCATCGGCCGCAACGTCTTCTGGCCCGCGCCGAACGTCGACTCCGGTCTCGTCTCCCTCGTGCGGCGCGCCGAGCCCGTCAAGACCACCGCCTCCAAGGCCGAGGTCTTCGCGGTCGTCGACGCCGCGTTCGCGCAGCGCCGCAAGGGGCTGCGCGCCGCGCTCGCCGGCTGGGCCGGTTCGGCCGCCGCCGCCGAGCAGGCGCTGGTCGCCGCCGGCATCTCCCCGCTGGCGCGCGGGGAGTCCCTGACGGTCGAGGAGTTCGCGGCGATCGCCGAGCACAAGCCGGCCGCCGAGAGGCCCGCGCTGTGAGCGTGACGGTACGCGTCCCCGCGAAGGTCAACGTCCAGCTGGCGGTGGGCGCCGCCCGCCCCGACGGCTTCCACGACCTCGCCAACGTCTTCCTGGCCGTCTCCCTGTTCGACGAGGTCACCGCGACCCCGGCCGAGGGGCTGACGGTGACCTGCGAGGGCCCCGACTCCGACCAGGTGCCGCTGGACCGCACCAACCTCGCGGCCCGCGCCGCCGAGCTCCTGGCGGCCCGGGCCGGCATCGAGCCCGCCGTCCACCTCCACATCGCGAAGAACATCCCCGTGGCCGGCGGCATGGCCGGCGGCAGCGCCGACGGGGCGGGCGCGCTGCTGGCGTGCGACCTGCTGTGGAAGCTGGACACCCCGCGCGAGGAACTGCTGGAGATCTGCGCGGAGCTGGGCAGCGACGTCCCCTTCAGCCTCGTGGGCGGTGCCGCGCTCGGCACCGGGCGCGGCGAGTTCCTGACCCCGGTGGCCGCCGGGCGGTTCCACTGGGTGTTCGCGGTCGCCGAGGGCGGCCTGTCCACCCCGGCGGTGTTCCGGGAGTTCGACCGGCTGACCGCCGGTACGGACGTGCCCGCGCCCGAGGCCTCCCCGGCGTTGCTCGCGGCCCTCGCCTCGGGCGACGCCGACGCGCTGGCCGCCGTACTGCCCGGGTCGAACGGCCTCCAGGCCGCCGCGCTGTCGCTGCGCCCGGCGCTGGCCGGCACCCTGGCGGCGGGCGCCGACGCGGGGGCGCTGGCCGGGCTGGTCTCCGGGTCGGGGCCGACGACGGCGTTCCTGGTCCGGGACGCGGAGTCCGCCGCGAAGGTCGCCGCCGCGCTGGAGGCCTCCGGCACCTGCCGTGCCACCCGGATCACCGCCTCCCCGGCCCCGGGGGCCACGGCCGTCTCCTGAGGCGCGGCCGGCGGCGGGGCGGGGGTCCGGGGCGCGGGAAGGGTCCGGGCTACCTAGGCGCGGGATGAGTACCCGCACCCTGTCGCGGCACGGGGCGCGGCCGCGATCGTGGTGGGCATGACAGTCAGCGCACGCGGCATGGCCGCCGCCACGCCCGCCTCCCGCGACCGCTACGTGGACCTGCTCCGGGTCGCCTCGCTCGCCACCGTCGTGTGCGGGCACTGGCTGATGGCCGCCGTCAGCACCGACGGCATAGGGAACCTGCTCGCGCTGGTGCCCCCGCTCCAGGTCCTCACCTGGGGGCTCCAGGTCATGCCGGTGTTCTTCTTCGTCGGCGGGTTCTCGCACGCCCTGTCGTACCGCTCGCTGGAACGCCGCGGCGAGGGCCGGCCCGTCTACGCGGCCTTCCTGCGCGCCCGCCTCCAGCGGCTGCTGCGGCCCACCCTGGTCTTCGTCCTCGTCTGGGGCGCGCTCGCGCTGCTCGTCCAGCTCGCCGGGGCGGACGGCGGCCGGCTGGCCGGCGCCGCGCTGCGGATGGTCACCCAGCCGCTGTGGTTCATCGGGATCTACCTGGCGATGGTGGCGCTCACCCCGCCGCTGCTGAGGCTGCACGCCCGCTGGGGCTGGGGGGCGTTCGCCGCCCTGGCCGGCGCCGCGGCCCTGGTCGACGTACTGCGCTTCGCGCTCGGCGTCCCCTACGCGGAGTTCCTGAACTTCGCCTTCGTCTGGCTCGCCGTGCACCAGCTGGGCTTCCTGCGCGCCGACGGCCGCATCACCCGTCCCGCGCTCCTGGGCGCCGCCGGGCTCGCCGGGGCCGTGCTGCTGGTGGCGGCCGGACCGTACCCGCTGTCCATGGTCGGGATGCCGGGGGAGAAGGTCTCCAACATGGCCCCGCCCACCCTGGCCCTGCTCTGCCACGGCATGTGGCTGGTCGGCGCCGTCCAGCTGCTGGCGCGGCCCGCGACGGCGTGGCTGGCCCGGCCGCGCGTGTGGCGCGGGGTGGTCGCCGCCAACGGCATCGCCATGACCGCCTTCCTGTGGCACCTCACCGCCATGCTCGGCGTGTACGCCGCCCAGCTCGCCGCGGGCCTGGCGCTGCCCGAGCCGGCCACCGCCGCCTGGTGGGCGCAGGTGCCGCCGCGGATCCTCCTCGCGGCCGCCCTCACCGCCGGGCTCGTGGCCTGCTTCCGCCGCTTCGAGGCGCCCCGGGCCGCGCCCGCCGCCCCGGCCGACGGGCAGGCCCGGACCGCGCCGAGCACCCGCGGCAGCGGGCCCGCCGCCGCCCTGGGCACCACCCTGTGCCTGCTGGGGATCCTGGGCCTGTCCATGACCGGCCTCGGCGGGCTCCTGGAGGGCCACACCGCCACCCTGATCGCCCTCCCGGTCACCGCACCCGCCGCCATCGGCATGGCAGTGGGGGGCGCCTGGCTGGTGGAACGTTCCGCGTCGGCCCGGAGGGTTAGGCTGAGGGGCTGATCCACACCCTTTCCCTGGAGCGCGTCTGATGGCCGTCAATCTGGTCAATGTCGAGGCAGTCAGCAAGGTGTACGGCACCCGTACCCTGCTCGACGGCATCTCCCTCGGCGTGTCCGAGGGAGACCGGATCGGCGTCGTCGGCCGCAACGGCGACGGCAAGACCACCCTGATCCGGATGCTGGCCAAGCTGGAGGAGCCCGACTCCGGCCGCGTCACGCAGAGCGGCAGCCTGCAGATGGGCGTGCTCACCCAGCACGACTCCCTCGACCCGGCCGCCACCATCCGGCACGAGATCATCGGCGACATGGCCGACCACGAGTGGGCCGGCAACGCCAAGATCCGCGACGTCCTCACCGGTCTCTTCGGCGGCCTGGACCTGCCCGGCTTCGGCCAGGGCCTGGACACCGTCATCGGCCCGCTGTCCGGCGGCGAGCGCCGCCGCATCGCGCTCGCCAAGCTGCTCATGGCCGACCAGGACCTCCTCGTCCTCGACGAGCCCACCAACCACCTCGACGTCGAGGGCATCTCCTGGCTGGCCGGCCACCTCCAGACCCGCCGCTCCGCCCTCGTCTGCGTCACCCACGACCGCTGGTTCCTCGACCAGGTCTGCACCCGCATGTGGGACGTGCAGCGCGGTGACGTCTTCGAGTACGAGGGCGGCTACAGCGACTACGTCTTCGCCCGCGCCGAGCGCGAGCGGATCGCCGCCACCGAGGAGGTCAAGCGGCAGAACCTGATGCGCAAGGAGCTGGCCTGGCTGCGCCGCGGCGCCCCCGCCCGGACCTCCAAGCCCCGCTACCGCATCGAGGCGGCCAACGAGCTGATCGCCGACGTGCCGGAGCCGCGCGACAAGTCGGAGCTGATGCGCTTCGCCAACGCCCGCCTCGGCAAGACCGTCTTCGACCTGGAGAACGTCACCGTCCAGGCCGGGCCCAAGACCCTGCTCAAGCACCTCACCTGGCACCTGGGCCCCGGTGACCGCGTCGGCCTCGTCGGCGTCAACGGTGCCGGCAAGACCTCCCTGCTGCGGGCCCTCGCCGAGGCCGCCCGCACCCAGGGCGAGGCCCAGCCCGCCGAGGGCTCCGTCACCGTCGGCAAAACCGTGCGCCTGGCCTACCTCTCCCAGGAGGTCGGCGAGCTCGACCCCTCGCTGCGCGTCCTGGAGGCCGTCCAGCGCGTCCGCGACCGCGTCGACCTCGGCAAGGGCCGCGAGATGACGGCGGGCCAGCTGTGCGAGCAGTTCGGGTTCACCAAGGAGAAGCAGTGGACGCCGGTCGGCGACCTCTCCGGCGGTGAGCGGCGCCGGCTTCAGATCCTGCGCCTGCTGATGGACGAGCCCAACGTCCTCTTCCTCGACGAGCCCACCAACGACCTCGACATCGAGACCCTCACCCAGCTGGAGGACCTCCTCGACGGCTGGCCGGGCTCGATGATCGTGATCTCCCACGACCGGTTCTTCATCGAGCGCACCACCGACACGGTGATGGCGCTGCTCGGCGACGCGAGCCTGCGGATGCTGCCGCGCGGTCTGGACGAGTACCTGGAGCGCCGTCAGCGGATGATCGAGGCCGCCGCCCCGGCGCCGGCCCCGGCCGCCGCAGCCAAGTCGACGTCCTCGGGAGACTCGCGCGCCGCGAAGAAGGAGCTCCAGAAGATCGAGCGGCAGCTCAACAAGATGTCGGACCGCGAGACGAACCTGCACGCGCAGATCGCCGAGCACTCCACCGACTACGACAAGGTCGCCAAGCTCGACGCGGAGCTGCGGGAACTGATCTCCGAGCGCGACGACTTGGAGATGCGCTGGCTGGAACTGGCCGAAGAGGCCTGAGTCCAGAGGGGCCGCGGAGGCCCCGGAATGCGCCGGCCGGGCGGATAACGGCCATGTCACGGGCCGGTCCTCCCTTGGGAACAGGGGTGCGACCGGCCCGGTGCGTACCGGCCACGAGTGATACAAAGGGTCGGTTCTTTTCGATCTCCCGGACCGCCCCCACCGCCTGAACCCGAAGGTATGCGCTGATGACCGAGCCGCCCCAGCCGCCGAACCAGCCGCCGTCCCCTTCCGGTTACGGGCACCTGCCCGGGCCGCCGCAGCAGGGCTACGGGTACCCGCCGCAGGGCGCCAACCCGTACGCGCAGCAGCCGCCGACGGTGCCGCAGCACCCCGTCCAGCAGCCGTCGACCGTGCCGCAGCCGCTGGCCCAGCAGGGCGGGTACGGCTTCCCGCCGCCCGGGCCGGGCACGCCCCCCGGCCCGCCGGCGCCCGGCGGACGGGGCCGGCGCAAGGGCGCGGTCGTCGTCGCGGCGGCCGTCGCGGGTGTCCTCGTACTCGGCACCGGCGCCTGGTTCACCTTCCTGAGTGACGACGACGGTGGCAAGAAGCCCGCCGCGCAGGGTTCCACGCCCGCCGACCCCAAGCCCTCGGGCTCCCCGTCCGTGGACAAGGGCGACGGCAGCGGCAACGGCATGGGCGAGCAGACCGACCTCAACGCGGGCCGCAAGCCCGGCGAGGACAGGGCGCTGTGGCTCAAGACGGCCAAGCTCCTGGCCGACGGCGACACGGGCATCCCCGCCCCGGCGATGTGGGTGGCCGGCGACACCGTCGTCAAGACCGTCGGCAAGTCCCTCGTCTCCTACGCCGTCACCGACGGCAAGGAGAAGTGGAAGCTCGACTTCAAGACGGAGATCTGCGGCTGGGCCGACCAGACCACCCCCGACGGCAAGACCGTCCTCACCATCAAGGACGGCGAGGGCTCCAACGCCACCTGCAACCAGATGAAGCTCGTCGACCTGAAGGCCGGCAAGGAGGGATGGACCAAGGAACTCGCCAAGGAGAACCTCTTCGACGGCGGCGGCTCCGTCTCCATGGCCCTCACCGGCGACGTCTTCGTCGTCAACCGGATGGCCAACGCCACCGTCCACAAGCTCAGCACCGGCGACAAGCTCTACTCCGGCAACACCCCCGAGGGCTGCCAGCCGGGCCAGTACGCCGCCGGCAACGGCAAGCTGCTCGGCATCGCCCTGTGCATGGACGACGACAAGACCGTCGAGATCCAGGACGCCGACCCGGTCACCGGCAAGAAGACCTGGTCCTACCGGCTGCCCAAGGGCTACCGCGTCGGCAGCGTCCTGTCCGTCTCTCCGATCGTCCTCGACATCACCAACCGGAGCCTCAACAACGCGGACGACACCAAGCGGGCCATCATCTCCCTGACGCCCGACGGCAAGAAGCGCGCCAGCATGTCCGCCGAGGGCTCCTTCGAGACCAACTGCAACGCCGGCAGCTCCGACAACATCCAGGGCTGCGGCAACTCCGTGGTCGACGGCGACACCCTCTACCTGCGCACCACCACCAGCAAGGGCTACGACAACGAGGTCGTCGCCTTCGACCTCGCCACCGGCAAGGCCAAGTGGCGCCAGAAGGCCGGAGACAAGCGCAACTGGTACCCGGTCAAGGCGGGCAACGGCCAGCTCATCGCCTACCGCGCCGGAGCCCTGCGCGAACCCGGCGAGATCGTCTCCATGGCGGCCGCGGGCGGCGAGCCCAAGACGCTGCTGCGCATGCCCTCCGGCCCCTCCGCGAACATCGAGAGCTCGATGGTCACCTTCCAGCTGAGGGCCTTCGAGGACGGCCGGTACTTCACCTCCACCACCAGGCTGAACGGCAACAACACGGAGGAGCGGCTCCTGATGGTCTTCGGCAAGTGAACGAGTCCACCGAGCGTCCCACCGAGCGCCCCACCGAGAGGCAGTAGCAAGCGATGAGCACCCCGCCGCCCCCCAGCCAGCCGCCCTCCGGCGGTTTCGGCGGCCCCCCGCCGCCGCCCGGCCCCCCGCAGCCCCCGGCCCAGCCGCCCACCGTCCCGGCCCACCAGGCCGGCTACGGCTACCCGCAGCCCCAGGCACAGCCCGGCTACGGCTACCCGCAGCAGCAGCCCAGCACGCTCCAGGCCCCGGCGCAGCCCCCGTACTCCGCCCCCGCGGGCGGCGGCAACGACAAGCGCAACCAGCTGGCGATCGTCGGCGCGGCCGTACTGGCCATGGCGCTCATCATCGGCGGCGGCTTCTGGTACGTCTCCGGCGACGACGGCGGCAGCGGGCAGCCCACCGCGAACGGCGCCAGCGGCTCCCCCGACGGCGACAAGGCCCCCGCCGGCACCCCCGGCAGCGAGAAGGTCCCGACCAACCCCAAGTCGAAGACGCTGGTCAACGTCCCCAGCCCGGCCCCGGCCGACGTGGTCTCCGTCGACGGCTCCTGGCTGACCGACACCACCTACGTCAAGTCCGACCTGGCGAAGGTCGTCGGCTACAACCTCGTCGACGGCGGCAAGAAGTGGGAGCTCCCCCTCCCCGCCAACGTCTGCGGCGCCACCAAGCACATCAGCGACAACAAGACCGCCATCCTCTTCGAGGAGGGCATGGCGACCAACGAGAAGAAGTACCCCCAGTGCACCCAGGTCGGCGTCATCGACCTGAACACCGGGAAGCTGCTCTGGTCCGCCACCGCCAAGTCCGCCACCGGCGGCGACAGGCCGGTCTCCTTCAGCGAGGTCACCATCAGCGGCCAGACCGTCGCCGCGGGCGGCCTGTCCGGCGGCGCCGCCTGGAACCTCGCCGACGGCAAGTCCCTGTGGACCCCGAAGACCGACGGCGAAGGCTGCTACGACATGGGCTACGCCGGCGGCGAGGCCCTCGCCGTCCTGCGCAAGTGCGGCCGCGGCTCCAGCCCGACCCTGTACGCGCAGGCCCTCGACCCCGCCACCGGCGCACCGAAGTACCAGTACAAGCTGTCCGCGGGCATCGAGTGGGCCGGCATCATCTCCACCAAGCCGCTCATCATCGCCGCCAACGTCGGCAACACCGCCAAGAACGCCACCAACGTCAGCGACCTGTTCGTCGTCGACGACGCGGGCCAGCTCAAGACCCGCATCGGCCTCGCCGGCGGCAGCTACGCCCCCAAGTGCCCCGCCACCGAGGTCGAGCAGTGCTCGAACATGGTCGTCGGCAACGGCAAGGTCTACCTGCCGTCGTACGAGCACCAGGGAACGGCCTCCGTCGGCCGGACCAACGAGATCGTCTCCTTCGACCTGGAGACCGGCAAGCCCACCAGCGACCGCGCCGACGCGGGCGAGAAGTACACCATGTACCCGCTGCGCATGGACGGGTCCAACATCATCGCCTACAAGGTGCCCCCGTACGACGGCGGCGGCCAGGTCGTCAGCATCGACGGCAAGACGATGAAGGAGACCCTGCTCATGCAGAACCCGGTGGACAAGGCCAGCCAGCGCGTCGAGACCGCCTTCTCGCTGGACCACTCGGAGTTCCGCTACCACAACGGGCGCCTGTTCATCGCCCGCACGATGGTGCGCAAGCCGTACTCGGAGAAGGCCGACCCCGAGTTCCTCTTCGTCTCCTTCGCGGCGAGCTGACGCCCGCCCCTCCCCGACGCCGAGAGCCCCCGGACGGTGCCCACCGATCGGGGGCTTTCGCGCGGTAACCGGCACGCCCCGTCGAACAAGCGTGTAGCTTGCCGGGTCAGAAGGATCTGGGGTGGGAGCCTTGATGGGCGTACGGGTGATGGTGGTCGACGAGCACCGTCTGCTGGCCGAGGCGCTCGCCTCGGCCCTGAAGCTGCGCGGGCACCGCGTGCTCGCGGCGGCCGCGCCGGCGGCCGGAGCCGCCGAACTGGTCATCGGCCGCGCCCCGGAGGTGTGCCTGTTCGGCACCGGCGCCCCGGCGGAGCCCGGGGTCTTCGAGCCGGTGGTGCGGATCAAGCGGGAGCGGCCGCAGATCGCCGTGGTGGTGCTGGGCCCCGTGCCGAGCCCGCGCGGGATAGCCGCGGCCTTCGCGGCCGGCGCCTCGGGGTACGTACGCCAGGACGAACGCATCGAGGGCGTCGAGCGGGCCCTGGCCAAGGCCCGGGCGGGGGAGGTCGCCATCGCCCCGCAGCTGCTCCAGGGGGCCTTCGCGGAGCTTCTGAACCCCTCGGCGCAGCCCGACGACGAGGGCAGCCGGCTGCTGCGGCTGCTGACGCCGCGGGAGGTCGAGGTGCTGGTCCGGGTCGCGGAGGGCGAGGACACCCGGCTGATCGCGGCCGGCATGGCCATCGCGCCGAGCACAGCCCGTACCCATGTGCAGCGGGTACTGATGAAGCTCGGCGTGGGGTCACGGCTGGAGGCCGCCGCGCTGGCCGCGCGTACCGGGCTGCTGGACCGTGCGGTGCTGCCCGTGCGGCAGCGGCCGCAGGGGCCCGGGGCCGAGCCGTCCGGGGACTGACCCCGGCCGCCCGGCGGCCCCGCGGCCGGGCCGTGCCCGGGCCGTGCCCGGGCCTTCGGGAGCGTGCGGGTACCGTTCCCGGACGGCCGCGATTTCCCCGGAAGCGCGGAATCCGGTAAGCCAGTCACCAGAGCACGCGCATCCGCGTGCTTCCGCGAGAGGTAGGAGTGCGAGTGAGCAAGTACCTGGTCACCGGCGGTGCCGGATACGTGGGCAGCGTCGTGGCCGCCCATCTGCTGGAGGCCGGACACGAGGTGACCATCCTCGACAACCTCTCCACCGGCTTCGCCGAGGGCGTCCCCGCCGGCGCCACCCTGATCGACGGCCGGATCCAGGACGCCGCCGACCACCTGGACTCCTCCTACGACGCGGTGCTGCACTTCGCGGCCTCCTCGCAGGTGGGCGAGTCCGTGGTGAACCCCGGGAAGTACTGGGACAACAACGTCGGCGGCACCCTCGCCCTGCTGACCGCGATGCGGGAGGCCGGGGTGCGCAGGCTCGTCTTCTCCTCCACCGCCGCCACCTACGGCGAGCCGTCCGGCGGAACGCTGACGGAGGACTCGGTGACCGCGCCGACCAACCCGTACGGCGCCTCGAAGCTGGCCGTCGACCACATGATCGCGGGGGAGTGCGCGGCGCACGGCCTCGCCGCCGTCTCGCTGCGCTACTTCAACGTGGCCGGCGCCTACCGCGAGTTCGGCGAGCGCCACGACCCCGAGACGCACCTGATCCCGCTGGTGCTCCAGGTCGCCCTCGGGGAGCGCGAGTCCATCTCGGTGTTCGGCGACGACTACCCGACCCCCGACGGCACCTGCGTCCGCGACTACATCCACGTCGCCGACCTCGCGGACGCCCACCTGTCCGCGCTGCGCGTCGCCACCGAGGGCGAACACCTGGTGTGCAACCTCGGCAACGGCAGCGGCTTCTCGGTCCGCGAGGTGATCGAGACGGTCCGCAAGGTCACCGGCCGGGAGATCCCCGAGGTCGTCGCCCCGCGCCGCGCCGGGGACCCGGCGGTCCTCGTCGCCTCCGCCCGCACGGCGCACGAGCGCCTCGGCTGGACCCCGACCCGCTCCGACCTCACCAACATCGTGACGGACGCCTGGAACTTCGCCCGCGAGCGGCGTTCCTGACCTCCCGTAACCTCCCGCGCCCCCCGCACCCTCCCCCGGTCTCGTCCGGGGGGACCCAGGTGCGGGGGGCGCGCGCGTTGGGGCCGGGCGCGGCAGGCGGGCGCCGCGCGCGGGCGCCCGGCGTGCGTACGCCGGGTGAAATGCACCCCGTGCAACTGCCCGTGGCACACGCCCGTCGGGAATCCGCCTCCGGGGCGCCCTGAGGGTTGAAAACCGGCCACCATGAAGGCCGTTGCGGACCGTCACACCGGAATATCGCTCGAAAAACTTCTGCTATTCGGCCAACCGCGAGACCCCGCCCGCTCTACGCTGATGCGTGACACCGGTGGGGGCCGGTGTTGATTCAGGGGTCGAGACACGCCGGGTACGGCGTCCGGTCCGGGGTAGTGCACAGATGTCGCGGCGGCGGCCGCGGGGGCTGTGGGCCACCCGGCCGGACGCCGTACCCGTAGTCGTCCGTTCCCCGACCCTTGGGGGTTTTGTGGTTCGTATCCGGGTCCTGGTGGTCGACGGCCACCGCATCTTCGCCGAATCTCTGGCAGCCGCGCTCGCGGCCGAGCCGGACGTGGACGTGTCCGCGGCCGGCAGCGGTCCCGCGGCCTCGCGCTGCCTGGAGCGCGCGGTGGCGGAAGGCCGCCGCTACGACGTGCTGCTCGTCGACGCCGACCTCGGCACCGGCGCGGCCGCGTCGGGGGGCGTGCCCGGCCAGCGGGAGGCGGGCTCAGGCCCGGCGCCGCCGCCGGCCGACGGGATCGCCCTCGTCGCCGGGGTGCGGGTGGCGCACCCCGGCGTGCGCACCGTGGTCCTGGCCGAGCGCGACGATCCGCGCCGGGCCGCGCTCGCCCTCCAGGCGGGCGCCTCGGGGTGGGTGGCGAAGGACTGCTCGCTCTCACGGCTGCTGGCCGTCATCCGGGGGGTGCTGCGCGAGGAGACCCACCTGCCTCCCGCGCTGCTCACCGGGGTGCTGCGGGAGCTGACCGCCGCCCGCAAGCACCGTACGGACAGCGAGCGGCTCGTGGAGTCCCTCACCCCGCGCGAACACGAGGTGCTGCGCTGCATGGTGGCGGGGCTGGGCCGCAAGGACGTGGCCGCGCGGCTGTTCCTGTCCCCGCACACCGTCCGGACGCACATGCAGAACGTGCTGGGCAAGCTCGGGGTGCACTCCACCCTGGCCGCCGTGGCGCTGGCCCGGCGGGCCGGCGTACGCCCCGCGGAGCTAGCCGGGGATGTTGTCGAACGGAGCGGTCAACTGGCGTAGCAGCCCGGCGAGCTCGCCCCGCTGCGTCGTGGAGAGCTGGGCCAGGATCGCGCGTTCCTGGGCCAGCAGTCCCGCCAGGGACTGGTCGGCGCGGTCGCGCCCCTCGGGCGTCAGGCGTACCAGCACCCCGCGCCGGTCGCTGGGGTCGGGCAGCCGCTCGACGAGGCCCTTCTTGGCGAGCCGGTCGATGCGGTTGGTCATGGTGCCGGAGGTGACGAGCGTCTGTGTCAGCAGCTGTCCGGGGGAGAGCTGGTAGGGCGCGCCCGCGCGCCGCAGCGAGGTCAGGACGTCGAACTCCCACGGCTCCAGGCCGTGCTCGGAGAAGGCGAGCCTGCGGGCACGGTCGAGGTGGCGCGCGAGCCGGCTGACGCGGCTGAGCACTTCGAGCGGTTCCACGTCGAGGTCAGGGCGCTCTCGCCGCCATGCCGCGACCAGTCGGTCGACCTCGTCCTCCATGCCGATCAGTGTACGGGGTCTGTCGACATGAAGTCTCTTGAAATCGAGAATCTTGACATCGAGATATAGTCTGACCGAGCATGGGGCATGGAGGTGGCCGGAACAGCTTCCGCTTCCGACCGCCCCACCAGTAGGGAGGCTCGAACATGCATTCCGATATCGCGCCGGCCGTGCGCCCCCACACCATGGACGGCTCCGCACCCGTCTGGGACCCCCAGCAGTACCTCCGCCACGCCGGCCACCGCACGCGCCCGTTCCTCGACCTGATGAACCGCATACCCGAGCTCCCCACCCCCACCGCACGCATCGCCGACCTCGGCTGCGGCCCCGGGAACGTCACCGCGCTCCTCGCCGACCGCTGGCCCGACGCCCGCATCACCGGCTTCGACCTCTCCCCGCAGATGCTCCAGCGCGCCACCGCCGAGTACGCCGGCCCCACCCCCGGCGGCGGCCGGCTCGACTTCCGCCACGCCGACCTCGCCGACTGGATGCCCGAGGAGAGGTACGACCTGATCGTCTCCAACGCGGCCCTGCAGTGGGTGCCCAGCCACCCCGGCTCCTTCGCCGCCTGGATCAACGGCCTGCGCCCCGGCGGCACCTTCGCCTTCCAGATCCCCGGCAACTTCACCGCCCCCAGCCACCGGCTGCTCGCCGAACTGTGCGACGCCCCGCGCTGGCGCGACCGCCTCGCCGGGCACGGCGCGCGCTACATCCACATCCTCGAACCCGCCGAGTACCTGGCCCGCTTCACCGAGCTCGGCTGCGCCGTCGACGTCTGGGAGACCACGTACTCCCAGCTCCTCCAGGGCGCCGACCCCGTCCTCGACTGGGTCAAGGGCACCGCCCTGCGGCCCGTCCTCACCGCCCTCGGCGACGACCGCGAGGCCGTCGACCGCTTCCTCACCGAATACCGCGAGGCCCTGCGCGCCGCGTACCCGCCGGGCCCCCGGGGCACCGTCTTCCCGTTCCGCCGCATCTTCGCCGTCGCCCACAAGGAGGCATGACCGTGCTGACCGCAGTCGACCACGTCCAACTCGCCGCGCCGCCCGGATCGGAGGACAAGCTCCGCGCGTACTACCAAGACGTCCTGGGCATGCGGGAGATCTCCAAACCTCCCGTCCTCGCCGCGCGCGGGGGCTGCTGGTTCACCGCCGGGGGCGTGCAGCTGCACCTGGGCGTGGAAGAGGACTTCAGGCCGGCCCGCAAGGCGCACCCCGGGCTGCGGGTGACCGGCATCGAGGCGTACGCGGGCAGACTCCGTGAACGCGGCGCCGAAGTCGTCTGGGACGACAACCTGCCGGGCCACCGGCGCTTCTACTCCCACGACCCCGTCGGCAACCGGCTCGAATTCCTGGAGCCGCTCGCCCCCGGCGCCGGCGGCCCGGCGGCCGGCTGACGCACCGGCGGACCCCGCACGGCCCCGCACGACGCGACGGCGCCCCGCCACCGGAACACCCGGTGACGGGGCGCCGTCGCGCGCGGCCCCGTACGGACCTCAGTTCTTGCGGTGGCCCACCAGCCGCGGCCTCGCCTCCAGGTTCTCCAGCCCGTGCCAGGCCAGGTTCACCAGGTGCGCCGCCACCTCCGCCTTCTTCGGCCGCCGCGTCTCCAGCCACCACTGGCCCGTCAGCGCCACCATCCCGACCAGCGCCTGCGCGTACAGCGGGGCCAGCTTCGGATCGAAGCCCCGGGCCTTGAACTCCAGCCCCAGGATGTCCTCCACCTGCGTGGCGATGTCACTGATCAGCGAAGCGAACGTGCCCGTCGACTGCGCCACAGGCGAATCCCGCACCAGGATGCGGAAGCCGTCCGTGTAGTTCTCGATGTAGTCCAGCAGCGCGAACGCGGCCTGCTCCAGCAGCTCCCGCGGATGCCCCGCCGTCAGCGCGCCCGTCACCCCGTCCAGCAGCTGGCGCATCTCGCGGTCCACGACCACCGCGTACAGGCCCTCCTTGCCGCCGAAGTGCTCGTACACCACCGGCTTGGACACCCCGGCCTTCGCCGCGATCTCCTCCACCGAAGTGCCCTCGAAGCCCTTCTCGGCGAACAGGGTGCGGCCGATGTCCAGCAGTTGCTGGCGCCGTTCGGCGCCCGTCATCCGGACCCGGCGTCCTCGCCTGGGCTTGTCGCTGCTGGAACTGCTGCCGTCGATCGCCACGTCCCCCATCATGCCGCGTTCGGCGTCTTTTCCTTGCGCCGGGCGTCGATCCTCGCCCCGGACGGCCAGCGCACGTCAGAGGCCCACCCCAGCAGCTCGAACCAGCGGATCAGCCGCGCGCTGGAATCGACCTGACCGCGCAGCACCCCGTGCCGCGCCGACGTCGGGTCCGCGTGGTGCAGGTTGTGCCACGACTCCCCGCACGACAGCACCGCCAGCCACCACACGTTGCCCGAGCGGTCCCGCGACTTGAACGGCCGCTTGCCCACCGCGTGGCAGATCGAGTTGATCGACCACGTCACGTGGTGCAGCAGCGCCACGCGCACCAGCGAACCCCAGAAGAACGCCGTGAACGCACCCCACCAGGACATCGTCACCAGACCGCCCACCAGCGGCGGGATCGCCAGCGACACGACCGTCCAGAGGACGAAGTCACGGCTGATCCGCCGGATCGCCGGGTCCTTGATCAGGTCCGGGGCGTACTTCTGCTGGTTGGTCTGCTCCTCGTCGAACAGCCAGCCGATGTGCGCCCACCACAGGCCCTTCATCAGCGCCGGCACCGTCTCGCCGAACCGCCACGGCGAATGCGGGTCGCCCTCGTGGTCGGAGTACTTGTGGTGCTTGCGGTGATCGGCCACCCACCGCACCAGCGGCCCCTCCACCGCCATCGACCCCATGACCGCCAGCGCGATCCGCAGCGGCCGCTTCGCCTTGAAGGAACCGTGGGTGAAGTAGCGGTGGAAGCCGATGGTGATCCCGTGGCAGGCCAGGAAGTACATGAACACCATCAGGCCCAGGTCCAGCCAGGTCACCCCCCAGCCCCAGGCCAGCGGCACCGCCGCCAGCAGAGCCAGGAACGGCACGGTGATGAACAGCAGCAGCGCGATCTGCTCCACGGAGCGCTTCTGCTCACCGCCGCGCGTCGCGGAGGGCGCCGAGGAGTCCTCGATCAGTTCGGGACTGATGGTCATGGTGGGGTTCCCCTGGGGGGTGAGAAGCCGGCGGACGCCGGGCCACGGACCTACGGATCCGTAACCTACGGCATCGTAAGTATGGCAAAGACGGCCCGCGCGGCAACAGGACGACGCCACCTGCGCGAACCGAGTCCAAAGAGCGGGCGCTCTGCCGGGGCACAGGGGCGGGACACCTATCCTGGTGTCGTCGGACAGCGCGGTCCGCACGGGCAGCCCGGGCTGCGCAGCACGACCGGAACGGCCGCGCACCCCCCGGGAGCCCACAGCCCAGTAGCGCTCGAACACTGCAAGGAGCCGCACCTGTGAGCAGTGCTGACCAGGCCGCCCAGGCCCCCGTCACCCAGCCCGCCGCCCCCTCCGCCGCGACACGGACGGCGGAGACGGCGAACGCGGAGCTGCGCGCGGACATCCGCCGCCTCGGCGACCTCCTCGGCGAGACCCTCGTCCGCCAGGAAGGCCAGGAACTCCTCGACCTCGTCGAGCGGGTCCGCGCCCTGACCCGCACCGACGGCGAGGCCGCCGCGGCCCTCCTCGGCGACACCGACCTGGAGACCGCCGCCAAGCTGGTGCGCGCCTTCTCCACCTACTTCCACCTCGCCAACGTCACCGAGCAGGTGCACCGCGGCAAGGAGCTGCGCGCCCACCGCGCCGCCGAGGGCGGGCTCCTCGCCCGCACCGCCGACATGCTCAAGGACGCCGACCCCGAGCACCTGCGCGAGACGGTCAAGAACCTCAACGTCCGCCCCGTCTTCACCGCGCACCCCACCGAGGCCGCCCGCCGCAGCGTCCTGAACAAGCTGCGCCGCATCGCCGCCCTGCTGGAGGAGCCCGTGTCCGGCGCCGGCGAGCGCCGCCGCCACGACCTGCGGCTCGCCGAGAACATCGACCTCGTCTGGCAGACCGACGAGCTCCGCGTCGTGCGCCCCGAGCCCGCCGACGAGGCCCGCAACGCCATCTACTACCTCGACGAGCTCCACGCCGGCGCCGTCGGCGACGTCCTGGAGGACCTCGCCGCCGAGCTCCAGCGCGTCGGCGTCGAACTGCCCGCCGGCACCCGCCCCCTCACCTTCGGCACCTGGATCGGCGGCGACCGCGACGGCAACCCCAACGTCACCCCCCAGGTCACCCGCGACGTGCTGATCCTCCAGCACGAACACGGCATCACCGACGCCCTCGAACTCGTCGACTTCCTGCGCAGCCTGCTCTCCAACTCCATCCGCATCGCCGGCGCCACCGAGGGCCTCCTCGCCTCCCTCCAGGCCGACCTGGAGCGCCTCCCCGAGATCAGCCCCCGCTACAAGCGGCTGAACGCCGAGGAGCCGTACCGCCTCAAGGCCACCTGCATCCGGCAGAAGCTCCTCAACACCCGCGAGCGCCTCGCCAAGGGCACCCCCCACGAGGAAGGCCGCGACTACCTCGGCACCGCCGAGCTCCTCGCCGACCTCACCCTCATCCAGACCTCCCTGCGCGAACACCGCGGCGCCCTCTTCGCCGACGGCCGCATGGACCGCACCATCCGCACCCTGGCCGCCTTCGGGCTCCAGCTCGCCACCATGGACGTACGCGAGCACGCCGACGCCCACCACCACGCCCTCGGCCAGCTCTTCGACCGGCTCGGCGAGGAGTCCTGGCGCTACGCCGACATGCCGCGCGACTACCGGCAGAAGCTCCTCGCCAAGGAACTCCGCTCCCGCCGCCCCCTCGCGCCCACCCCGGCCCCCCTCGACGCGGCAGGCCAGAAGACCCTCGGCGTCTTCACCGCCGTCAAGGACGCCTTCGAGAAGTTCGGCCCCGAGGTCATCGAGTCCTACATCATCTCGATGTGCCAGGGCGCCGACGACGTCTTCGCCGCCGCCGTACTCGCCCGCGAAGCCGGCCTCCTCGACCTCCACGCCGGGTGGGCCAAGATCGGCATCGTCCCGCTCCTGGAGACCACCGACGAGCTCCGCGCCGCCGACGTCATCCTCGACGAGATGCTCGCCGACCCCTCCTACCGGCGCCTCGTCTCCCTGCGCGGCGACGTCCAGGAGGTCATGCTCGGCTACTCCGACTCCAGCAAGTTCGGCGGCATCACCACCAGCCAGTGGGAGATCCACCGCGCCCAGCGCCGGCTCCGCGACGTCGCCCACCGCCACGGCGTCCGCCTGCGCCTCTTCCACGGCCGCGGCGGCACCGTCGGCCGCGGCGGCGGCCCCTCCCACGACGCGATCCTCGCCCAGCCCTGGGGCACCCTCGAAGGCGAGATCAAGGTCACCGAGCAGGGCGAGGTCATCTCCGACAAGTACCTCGTCCCGTCCCTGGCCCGCGAGAACCTGGAACTGACCGTCGCGGCCACCCTCCAGGCCTCCGCCCTGCACACCGCCCCGCGCCAGTCCGACGACGCCCTCACCCGCTGGGACGCGGCCATGGACATCGTCTCGGACGCCGCCCACGGCGCCTACCGCGAACTCGTCGAGGACCCGGACCTGCCCGCGTACTTCTTCGCGGCCACCCCCGTCGACCAGCTCGCCGACCTGCACCTCGGCTCCCGCCCCTCCCGCCGCCCCGACTCCGGCGCCGGCCTCGACGGCCTGCGCGCCATCCCGTGGGTCTTCGGCTGGACCCAGTCCCGCCAGATCGTCCCCGGCTGGTACGGCGTCGGCTCCGGCCTCAAGGCCCTGCGCGAAGCCGGCCAGGACACCGTCCTCGCCGAAATGGGCGAGCGCTGGCACTTCTTCCGCAACTTCCTGTCCAACGTCGAGATGACACTGGCCAAGACCGACCTGCGGATCGCCCGCCACTACGTCGACACCCTCGTCCCCGACGAGCTCAAGCACGTCTTCGACCGCATCCGGGCCGAGCACGAGCTCACCGTCCGCGAGGTCCTGCGCATCACCGGCGGGGAGCGGCTCCTCGACTCCCAGCCCGTCCTCCAGCAGACCTTCGCCGTCCGCGACGCCTACCTGGACCCGATCTCCTACCTCCAGGTATCCCTGCTGGCCCGCCAGCGCCAGGCCGCCGCCCGAGGCGAGGACCCGGACCCGCTGCTGGCCCGGGCCCTGCTGCTCACCGTCAACGGCGTCGCCGCCGGCCTGCGCAACACCGGCTGACCGGCCCCGCACACGGCCCCGCGAACGCAGGAAGCCCCCGCCGTCGGCGGGGGCTTCCTCGTACGCGTCAGGAGTTGTACGCCGACTGGGCGCGCTCCAGACCCTCCTGGACCAGGCACTCCACCGCGTCCGCCGACCGGTCCACGAACCAGTCCAGCTCCTTGCGCTCCGTCGAGGAGAAGTCCTTCAGCACGAAGTCCGCGACCTGCATCCGGCCCGGCGGACGGCCGATGCCGCACCGCACCCGGTGGTAGTCGGCGCCCATCGACTTCGTCATCGACTTCAGCCCGTTGTGGCCGTTGTCGCCGCCGCCCAGCTTCAGCCGCAGCGTCGCGTAGTCGATGTCCAGCTCGTCATGGACCGCGACGATCCGCTCCAGCGGCACCTTGTAGAAGTCCCGCAGCGCCGTCACCGGACCGCCGGACAGGTTCATGAACGACATCGGCTTCGCGATCACCACCCGGCGGTTCAGCGGCCCCGGCGGACCCATCCGGCCCTCGACCACCTGCGCCCGCGCCTTGTGCGCCTTGAACTTCCCGCCGATCCGCTCCGCCAGCAGGTCCGCCACCATGAAACCGATGTTGTGGCGGTTACCGGCGTACTCCGCCCCCGGGTTACCGAGACCGACGATCAGCCACGGCGCCGCGTCGTCCGACATCAAAAGCTCCTTAAGCCCGTGAACGAGAACGACCGCCGTCCCGCTCCAGTGGAGCCGGACGGCGGTCGGTCAGCAACTGCTGAGGGGGTGGGGCGAGGCTCAGGCCTCGGTGCCCTCGGCGGCCTCGGCGGCCGGCTCCTCGGCCTGCGGGGCGACGACCTGCAGGACGGCGGTCTCACCGTCGACGGCCAGCGTGGTGCCGGCCGGCAGGACCAGGTCCTTGGCGTGGATGGAGGCACCGGCCTCCAGGCCCGCGATGGACACGGTGACCTCGGTCGGGATGTGGGTGGCCTCGGCCTCGACCGTGATGGTCGACAGCAGGGTCTCCAGCAGGTTGCCGCCGGCGGCCAGGTCGCCCTCGGTCACGACCGGAACCTCGACCGTGACCTTCTCGCCCTTCTGGACGATCAGGAAGTCGACGTGCAGGATGTTGCGGCGCAGCGGGTGGCGCTGGACGGCCTTCGGGATGACCAGCTCGGTGCCGGCACCCTCGATGTCCAGGGAGAGCAGCGCGTTCGGGGTCTTCAGCGCCATCATCAGGGCGTGCGACTCGACACCGACGTGCTTCGGGGAGGTGCCGTGGCCGTAGATGACACCCGGCGTCAGGGCCTCGCGGCGGGACTGGCGGGCAGAGCCCTTGCCGAAGGTGTCACGGAGCTTGGCGGCAAGCTTGATCTCGGACATGTTCACTCCTCGTGGGGTGACGAAAACGGACAGAGGTCACCCGGCCGGAACGGCCTGCTACGAAGAGCGCGTCGATAACGGAGCACCCGTACCGGAAAACAGGTACGGCCTCCCTCGCCGAGCAACTCGTCGAGTGTACCCGGGAGGGAGGCCGCGCCCAAAAGGATCTAGCCCGGAGGCCGGCGCAGGGCCGTCAGGCCTACTGCTGCTCCTCGAACAGGCTCGTCACCGAACCGTCCTCGAAGACCTCGCGCACCGCGCGCGCCACCATCGGGGCGATCGACAGGACCGTGATCTTGTCGAGCTCCAGGTCGGACGGGTCCGGCAGGGTGTTCGTGAAGATGAACTCGCTGACCTTCGAGTTCTTCAGGCGGTCGGCCGCCGGGCCCGACAGGATGCCGTGCGTGGCCGTCACGATGACGTCCTCCGCGCCGTGCGCGAAGAGCGCCTCGGCGGCGGCGCAGATCGTGCCACCCGTGTCGATCATGTCGTCGACCAGGACGCAGACGCGGCCCTTGACCTCACCCACGACCTCGTGGACGGTCACCTGGTTGGCGACGTCCTTGTCGCGGCGCTTGTGCACGATCGCCAGCGGCGCGTCCAGACGGTCGCACCAGCGGTCGGCCACGCGCACGCGGCCGGCGTCCGGGGAGACGATCGTCAGCTTGGTGCGGTCCACCTTGGCGCCCACGTAGTCCGCGAGGACCGGCAGGGCCGACAGGTGGTCCACCGGACCGTCGAAGAAGCCCTGGATCTGGTCGGTGTGCAGGTCGACCGTCAGGATGCGGTCCGCACCCGCGGTCTTCAGCAGGTCCGCGACCAGGCGGGCCGAGATCGGCTCGCGGCCCTTGTGCTTCTTGTCCTGGCGGGCGTACCCGTAGGACGGGATGATCACGGTGATGGAGCGGGCCGACGCGCGCTTCAGCGCGTCGATCATGATCAGCTGCTCCATGATCCACTTATTGATCGGAGCCGTGTGGCTCTGGATCAGGAAGCAGTCCGCGCCGCGAGCCGACTCCTGGAAGCGGACGTAGATCTCGCCGTTCGCGAAGTCGAAAGCCTTGGTCGGCACGAGGCCGACACCGAGCTGGTGCGCGACCTCCTCGGCCAGCTCGGGGTGGGCGCGGCCGGAGAAGAGCATCAGCTTCTTCTCGCCGGTCGTCTTGATCCCGGTCACAGCACTGTCTCCTCAGACGTGTGAAAGCTGCTCGCCCCCGTGTGCGTCCGTCCCGCACACGGTGAGCCAGCCGAATTGCGTGCACCTATCACGGTACGCCGTCCTGGGCGTACCTGTTTCCGGTCAGTTCACCTCAATGGCTGCCGGAGTCCTTCTCCGCCGACGACTGCGCGGCCGTCGCCGCCGCGCTGCCGGGACGCTTGCGGGCCACCCAGCCCTCGATATTCCGCTGCTGGCCACGGGCCACGGCCAGCGCGCCGGGCGGCACGTCCTTCGTGATCACCGAGCCGGCGGCCGTGTAGGCACCGTCCCCGATGGTGACGGGAGCCACAAACATGTTGTCCGAACCCGTCTTGCAGTGTGAGCCGACCGTGGTGTGGTGCTTGTGCTCGCCGTCGTAGTTGACGAACACGCTCGCCGCGCCGATGTTCGTGTACTCGCCGATCGTCGCGTCGCCCACGTAGGAGAGGTGCGGCACCTTCGTGCCCTCGCCGATCGTCGCGTTCTTCATCTCGACGTACGTGCCGGCCTTCGACTTCACACCCAGGTTCGTACCCGGACGCAGGTACGCGAACGGACCCACCGAAGCCAGGTCGCCGATCACCGCGCCGTCCGCCACCGTGTTGTCCACCCGGGCGCCCGCACCCACGCGGGTGTCCTTCAGGCGGGTGTTCGGGCCGACCTCGGCCCCCTCGCCGATGTGCGTCGCGCCGAGCAGCTGCGTACCCGGGTGGACCACGGCGTCCTGCCCGAAGGTGACGGTCACGTCCACGAAGGTCCCCGCCGGGTCCACGACCGTCACGCCCGCCAGCATCGCCCGCTCCAGCAGACGCGCGTTCAGCAGCGCCCGCGCCTCGGCCAGCTGGACCCGGTTGTTGATCCCCAGGATCTGGCGGTGGTCGCTGCCGACCGCCGCGCCGACGCGGTGCCCCGCCTCGCGCAGGATCCCGAGCACGTCGGTGAGGTACTCCTCGCCCTGGCTGTTGTCGGTGCGCACCTTGCCGAGCGCGTCCGCGAGGAGCGCGCCGTCGAAGGCGAAGACCCCGGAGTTGATCTCCCGGATCGCGCGCTGCGCGTCGGTGGCGTCCTTGTGCTCGACGATGGCGGTCACGGCGCCGGTGGCCGGGTCGCGGACGATGCGGCCGTAGCCGGTGGAGTCGGGGACCTCGGCGGTGAGCACGGTGACGGCGTTGCCGTCGGCCTCGTGGGTGGCCGCGAGGGCGCGCAGGGTCTCGCCGGTGAGCAGCGGGGTGTCGCCGCAGACGACGATCACGGTGCCGGTCAGCTGGCCGCCGAGCTCCTCCAGGGCCATGCGGACGGCGTGGCCGGTGCCGTTCTGCTCGTACTGGACGGCGGTGCGGACGCCGGCGTCGACGCCGGCGAGGTGCGCGGTGACCTGCTCGCGGGCGTGGCCCACGACGACCACGAGGTGGGTCGGGTCCAGCTCGCGGGAGGCCGCGACCACGTGACCGACGAGCGAGCGCCCGCAGATCTCGTGCAGAACCTTGGGTGTGGCCGACTTCATGCGGGTGCCCTCACCCGCTGCGAGTACGACGACGGCTGCCGGGCGGGTTGCGCTCACGGGTGGGCCCTTCGGCTTCGGGGGTGGACCCGTGAAGGATAGCGGGGGGTCACGGCCCGGAAACGAGGCCGGGTCCCGACCGTGGTGGTCGGGACCCGAACGTGCCCAGCTCCCCCGCCAGGACTCGAACCCGGACATAAGGCACCAAAAGCCTCAGTGCTGCCAATTACACCACAGGGGATAGCCAACCCACTCGAATCGGACATCTGGTCGTCCTGGTCCAAGTTGATCGCTCCTACTATGCCGCACCCTGCCCCCTCGACGCGACGGTCAATGCGGCGGTGTGGACCGGCGCCTTTCGGCCGTCGGCGGTTCAGGGAATTTCGGCCCGTCGCTGTGCCGGGCCCGCTGCGTACGCTGGACGGCATGACCAGTACGGGGGATGAGCGCGAGGGGACGGGCCGGGACGGGCCCTGGTGGTGGGAGCGGCGGCGGGGGGCCGTGCTCGATGTGGGGCTCGGGGTGGCCTCGGCCGTCGAGTGCGCCTTCGAGGGGGTGCCGACCGCGCGCGAGGCCGGGGTGCCGGTGTGGGCAGGGGTGCTGTTCGGGGCGCTCGTGGGCTCGGCGCTGGCGCTGCGCAGGCGCTGGCCGGTCGCGGTGGTGCTCGTCGGGATCGCCGTCACGCCCGCCACGATGGGCTTCCTGCTGAGCGTCGTGGGGCTGTACACGCTGGCCGCCTGCGAGGTGCCCCGGCGGGTCCTCGCGACGCTGGCCTCGATGTCGCTGGCGGGGACGTTCGTGGTGACGTACGTACAGACCCGCGGGGACGTGGAGGCCGACGGCACGCTCGTGATCGTGCTGTCCGTGTTCATGGCGGTGGCGCTGACCGTGCCGCCGGTCCTGCTCGGGCTGTACGTGGGCGCGCGGCGCCGGCTGATGGAGAGCCTGCAGGAGCGGGCGGACTCGCTGGAGCGGGAGCTGTCGCTGCTGGCGGACCGGGCGGAGGAGCGGGCCGAGTGGGCCCGGCAGGAGGAGCGGACGCGGATCGCGCGGGAGATGCACGACGTGGTGGCGCACCGGGTGTCGCTGATGGTGGTGCACGCGGCGGCGCTGCAGGCGGTGGCGGCGAAGGATCCCGTGAAGGCGGTGCGGAACGCGGCGCTGGTGGGTGACATGGGGCGCCAGGCGTTGACGGAGCTGCGGGAGATGCTGGGGGTGCTGCGGGCTCCGGAGAAGCAGCCGGTGCGGGAGGTGTCCGCGCCGGCGGCCCTGGAGGAGGGGCCTTCGCTGGGGGAGCTGGAGGTGCTGGTGGGGCAGTCGCGGGCGGCCGGGATGGCCGTGGAGGTGCTGGTGCAGGGTGAGGGCGGCGGTTACCGGCCCGAGGTGGAGCAGACGGCGTACCGGGTGGTGCAGGAGGCGCTGACCAACTGCCACAAGCACGCCCCGGGCGCGCGGGTCGTCGTACGGCTGGCGCACCGGGAGGGGGAGGTGGCCATGCAGGTGGAGAACGGGCCGTGCGAGGGGGAGGCGCGGGGTGCCGATCTGCCCAGCGGGGGGAACGGGCTGGTGGGGATGCGGGAGCGGGTGCTGGGGCTGGGCGGGGTGTTCGTGTCCGGGCCGACGGACGCGGGCGGGTTCAAGGTGTCGGCCGTGCTGCCCGCCCGGTAGTCGCGGCGGGTCCGTCAGCCGGTGGTGAGGCGGGCGGGCTGGAGGCCGGTGAGGAGGAGGGTGAGGGCCTCGTCGAGTCCGGCGCCGAGGTACCAGTCGCCGGTGTGGTCGACGAGGTAGACGCGGCCTTCGCGGTCGATGGCGAGGTGCGAGCCGCCGTCGGTGCCCGCGCCGAGCGGGCAGAGCTGGGTGGACAGGGCGCGTCCGAGGTCGGCGAAGGTGCGGGCGAGGTGGAGGCCGGTCAGGGGGTCCACGCGTACGGGCGTGGGGGCTATCTGGCGGCCGGGGCCCGGGGCGGTGAGGGTGAGGCCGCCGAATTCGGCCCAGGCCTCGACGGCGGCGGGGAAGACGGTGTGCCGGTGGCCGGCGGGGGTGGTGTGGTCGCGCAGGGCGTCGGCCCAGTATTCGGCCTGCTTGATGTCCCAGCGGCCGGGTTCCCATCCGGCGGTGCGCAGGGCGGAGTCCACGGGGCCGGGGAACCGGGTGGCCGAGGAGCGGTCGTAGGAGGCGGAGGACGCGGTCATGGTGGCTACTCGGGGTGGGTGAGGTCGACGGGGCGTACGCCGAAGTGGTTGAGGAGCGCGTCGCAGGAGCGGCAGGGCGGCGCGTAGGTGCCGTGGAAGGGGTCGCCGTCCTCGCGGATGTGGCGGGCGGTTATGCGGGCGTGCTTGAGGGAGCGGCGGGCTTCGCTCGCCGAGAGCGGCTTGCGGGAGGCGCGCTTGCTGCGGGCGCCCTCGACGGCGGCGAGGTGGCGGGAGAGCAGGATGGCTTCGGGGCACCGGCCGGTGAAGCGCTCGCGCTGGCCGCTGGTGAGGGTGTCGAGGAAGTCCTGGACGAGGGGGTGCAGGGCGGGCGGCTGGTCGCCCTTGCCGGCGGTGCCGGTGAGGGTTTCCCCGCGGACGGAGAGCGCGGCGGCGACGGTGGGCAGGATGCCGTCCCGGCGGAAGCGGAGCACGGGTGTGGTCTGGGCGGTGCCGGTGCTGCTCCAGCGCAGGCGGGGGTCGCCCGCGGGGCCGGCGTCGGCCGGCTGCGGGCGGCCCGTGCGGGGTGCCGCGTTCTGTGTGGTCGCGGTCCGTGTGGTCGCGGTCTGCATGGTTGCTCTTCCCTCCCGTGGCGGCGGTGGTGGTCGCTGTCGCGCACGCCCCCGTGCTGCGGGACAGCCTGTCAAATGTCACCTGTCGCGCGGAAGCGGGGTCGAAGATTCGTATCAATTCGGATGTTCCCGCCCCGTCGGCGCACGCGTGGCTCGGGGGCGGGTGAGGGTCTTGCCGGAGCACATAGGCTGTGGTGAACCAGCCAGATCCAGCAGGGGGCTACCGCCATGACGACAGGTCGGCTCGGGCAGCAGGCCGCGCCACCCAACGCCGCTTACTCGGGGCAGGTCGTGCATTTCCCGGACCCGGTCCGGGCCGCTCGGCATCCCCACGGGGTGCGGATGGACGCCAACGGTCATCCCGATTTCTCGCGCTACGCGCGCGCGGCCGTGGAGATCGCCGAGCCCCCGGAGGGCTTCGGCGTGGACGAGCTGCGCCTGACGGACTTCGTGTCCGCCAACGCGGCGATGCGTGCCGCCGCCCACCCGCTGTGGGACACGGTGGGTCCGGCGGCGACCCCGCACGGCTGGACCTGGCACCACGTCGCCGGTTCGCGGCGGATGGAGCTGGTCCCGGTCGAGGTCAAGGCGCTGCTGCGGCACCACGCGGGTCTGGCGACGGCCCCGGTGGACCACGACAAGCGCGGGGCGCGGCCGCTGCAGGAGGCGCGTCCGGCGCACCTGGGGCTGCCGAAGGCCCTGGTGTCGGTGTCGGAGCTCCAGGTGCAGGGCGTCGAGGAGGACCTCGGCTACCGGCTGCCGGAGGCGTACCGGTCCTTCCTGAAGGCGGCGGGCGGCTGCGCGCCGGTGGGCGCGGGGCTGCTGGTGGAGCTGGGGCTGCTGGTGGACCAGCCGTTCTTCACGGTGCGTGAGGAGGCGGCGGTCAACGACCTGGTGTACGTCAACAAGTGTCTGCGGGACCACCTGACGAAGGACTACCTGTGCGTGGCCTTCGTGCAGGGCGGGCTGCTCGCGGTGAAGGTGAAGGGCGAGGGCGTGGGCTCCGTCTGGTTCTCCCCGTACGACGACGCGCGTGACCGGGACGGCTGGTCGGTGCAGGAGCGGGTGGAGCGTCTGTTGCTGCCGTGCGGTGCCGATTTCGATGCCTTCCTGGAGCGGTTGGCGGGTAATCCGCCGGAGCTGGAGACGGTGGCCGGTCTGATGGTGGACGGCGGATTCGCGCGTTCGGTTGCAGTGTCCGGCGCCGGCATGGGTGAGGGGTGAGGCCGTCGTGGTGACGTTCGCGCAGGCGCAGGAGCGCGCCGAGGAGTGGATCAACGGGGACGTGCCCGCGTACCAGCACCGTGAGGTGCGGGTACGGGAGTTCGGACTCGGGTTCGTGGTGTGGGCCGAGGACCGGGCGGCCGGTCCGGTGTCCGGTGGCGGCCGGCAGCGGCTGGTCATCGCGCGGGACAGCGGTGAGGTGACGCTGTGGCCGGGGCTGCCGGTGGGCGAGGTGATCCGGCGGTACGAGGAGGAGTACGGGGCGGCTGCCGCGTCTGCGGCTTCGGAGGCTTCGGTTCCGCCGCCGCGGATCGACTCGGAGCAGACCTCGTTCATGCTGACGCCGCCGCAGTGGCTGCAGGAGGCGGCGGACCGGGCGGGGATCCCGCCGGCGGGGGCTTCGGCTCCGGCTGCGGCTGCTGCTTCGGGTGCGGGTGCGGGTGCTTCGGAGGGTCCGGTTCCGCTCGGTCGCGGGGGTGAGGTGCCCTACGAGCCGACCGCGAACGACGGGGTGCCGGCCGGGTCCACGCCGTGGGCCGGTACGGACGTGAACTCCGGGGCCGACGACGGCTCCGTGCCGCTGCCCGCCACCGTGTTCGCGCCGCCGCTGTCCGGCTCCGACCTGGACGACGCGCCCTCCGCCTCGGGGGTGGCCCCGGAGGCCAAGACCACGCTGATGGCGGGCGGCAGCCAGCTGCCGAAGACGACCGTGGCTCCGGCGCTGGCGGTTCCGGCGGACGCCGCGGCCATCGCCGACGCGCCGACGAGCCGGGCCCGCGTCTCCCGGCCGGGCGGGGCCGCGCAGCCTCCGCAGGCACCGCAGGCACCGCCGGCCCCGCAGCAGCCGCCGCAGGCCGGTGCGCCCGGTGCGCCGGGTGCGCCCGGTGGTGGGGCGCAGTACGCCGCCACGATGCTGGCCGCGCCGGGCATGACGCCGACGCCTCCGGGGACGCCGCCGGCGCCTCCCGGTCCGCCCGGTCCGCCCGGGGCTCCGGGCGCTCCCGCGGCCCCTGGTGCGCCCGGTTCCCTGGGCGGGGGGCTGGACCACGCCGCGACCATGCTCGCCGGTCCGGCCGTGGTGCAGCCGCCCGGCCCGCCGGCGCCTCCTGGTCCGCCGGGTCCTCCGGCTCCGCCCGCGCCTCCTGGTGCTCCGGGTGCTCCCGGTACGCCTGGGGCTCCCGGGGCCGGCGCGCACCAGGCCGCGACCATGCTGGCGGCGCCGGGTGTGGTGCAGCCGCCCGGTGCTCCTGGTGCGCCGACGCCGCCTGGTCCGCCCGGTGCTCCCGGTGCGTCCGGCTCCCTGGGCGGCGGGGGGCTGGACCATGCCGCGACGATGCTCGCCGGTCCCGCCGTCGTACAGCCGCCCGGGCCTCCCGGTGCTCCGGGTGCGCCCGGTGCTCCCGGGGCCGGCGGGCACCACGCCGCGACCATGCTGGCCGGTCCCGGTGCGGTGCAGCCGCCCGGCCCGCCGCCCGGCACGCCTCCGGGCCCGCCGCCCGCCCCGGCCGGGCAGCCGCAGGCCCCGTCCGGCGCGCCCACGGTCGGCCCCGGCTACCAGGCGGTGCTGCGCTACCGCGCGCCCGACGGCTCCGAGCAGCAGCTGATCCGCCGCTCGGCGCCCGGTACCCCGCACCCCGAGTGGCAGATCCTGTACGAGCTCCGCGCGATGAACGTGCCGCCGCAGCAGGTGCTGGAGCTGCACACCGAGCTGGCCTCCTGTGAGCTGCCCGGCGGTTACTGCGCCCGGATGATCCGGGAGACCTGGCCGCAGGTGCGGATCACCAGCGTGGCCCCGTACGGGACCGACCACGCGGGCCGTCAGCAGGGCATGCGCCATCTGCTCACCCATCAGGGTGAGCTGCACCAGGTGGCCGACGGACCCGCGCGCCCCGCGCCGGTCCGGGCGCCGCTGCCGCAGGTCCCGCTCCAGCCGGCGATCCCGATGGACGCGATCGCGCAGGAGCTGGCGGGCGCCTTCGGGCCGCAGGGGGTCTTCCGCTTCGACCAGCGGGCGGTGTCCCGTCAGGGCGTGCCGGAGATCGTGGCGCAGACCCTGATGTGGGCGGGTCTGCCGGTCGACTTCGGGCCGTTCTTCTGGGCGCAGGCGGTGCCCGGCCAGCCGGTGCCGACGCTGGCCGAGCTGGCCGCGCAGCGCGGGGTGCAGCCGGCGTCCGACGCGGGCTCGTACCTGGTCGTCGGCAGCGACTTCGGCAAGGCGCTGTGCGTCCAGTACGGGACCGCTCACATAGTGGCGGTGCCGGTGGAGGCCGGTCCCGGCGGGGCGCCCGTGCCGCCGCAGTTCGTGAATTCGAGCCTGCCGCAGTTCGCGCGCTCGCTGGCGATGCTGGGTCACATGTGGCGGCTGCGCCAGCATCTGACGCCGGAGCAGGCCGGGCGTTGGACCGTCGATTTCCAGGCGAATCTGGCGGGTCTGGACAGCGCGGCGCTGGCCTCGCCGGAGAGCTGGTGGTCGGTGCTGCTGGAGCAGATGTGGGACGGACTGCTCTGACGGGATGACCGCAGACGTGGCCGGGCCGGGTCCCCTCGTGTGGGGGACCCGGCCCGGCCATTCCGGCTTCTGCGAGCAAATGACGCATCCTTGACAGCAATCCCCGCGAGAGAGGCGCTCCCAGGATGACTGCACCCTTTGCGACTGTGCGCGGTCGCGGCTACCGGATGGACGAAGTCGACCGGTATCTCGCGCGACTGTCCGGCAGCCGGGACGAGGCCTGGGAGCGGGTGGCGCGGCTGACCGTGCTGGCCCGTCAGATGGAGGCGGAGGCCGAACGGTTGCGGGCGGCCGTGGCCGCGCTGGCTCCGCAGACGTACGACGAGCTGAGCGAGCGCGCGCGGCGGATCCTGCAACTGGCGCAGGAGGAGGCGGAGGTCCTGCGGGAGGAGGCGCGGGCGGACGCGGCGGAGGCGGCGGGCGCGGCCGAGGCGCACGCCGACCGGGTGGCCGAGCTGGCGCGGCACGACGCGGAGGCGGTGCGCGAGCAGACCGAGGTGCGGGCGCGGCAGGGGCTGCTGCGGGCTCAGCGGGAGGCGGACGCGCTCCGGTCGGAGGCGCGGGAGGACGCGGCGGGGTGGCGGTCCGAGGCACAGGCCGCGCTGGCGGAGACGGGGCGCCGGGCGCGGGCGCTGCTCGCGGAGCGCGAGCAGGAGCAGGTCGAGCGGTGGGACGCGTCGGGGCGGGAGCTGGCGGCGCGGGCGGACGAGCAGGACGCGCGGTACGCGGAGCTGGAGCGGTACGCGGAGGCGCGGCTGGCGGAGGCGCGGCGGGGGTTCGCGGAGGCGGAGGAGTCGGCGCGGCACGGCCAGGAGGACGCGGAGGCGCGGGCGGAGGAGCTGGTCGCGCAGGCGCGGGTCCGGGAGGAGCGGACGGGGCGCGAGACGGACCGGATCCTGCGGGAGCACGCGGAGGCGCAGGAGGAGATGCGGGCCCACATGAGCCACGTCCGCTCCAGCCTGGCGGCTCTGACGGGGCGGGCGCCGGCGGAGGGGTAGGGGGTCGTCGTTGCCCTGGCCGGGCGGTTGCCCTGGCCGGGCCTCTGTCCTGGCCGGGCGGTTGGCGGTGAGGGCCGTTGCCTGGCTGGGCGGGGTGCCTGGGGGGTGGCTGCGGGGGCCGGGGTCGGGGGCGGGTGGGGTGTCGTCCGGGACGGGCTTCGATGTTCGGCGCCCGTTCCTGTTCCGGTTCGCGAGCGGTACCGCGCGCCGGATTCATCTCGTTTCAGTCCCGGCCAACACCCCACCCCGCCCCCGCCCCCTCACGTCACCGTCCGGCCCCGCCGACAGCCTCCAGCCCTGCCCGGGGACGCAGCTGGGGGCAGGGGACCGGCTCCCCCGAGGAGGAGCCCCAGTGCTTCGGCGGGGTAAAGGGGGCGGATCGAGCTGCCAAGTGGGTTGTCAGTGGGCGGCGTTAGCCTCGCGGTATGAGTTCCTCGCTGAGTGTGTACCTGCTTGATCTGAACGCTGCCCACGCCCTGGTCGGCTCCCGCGACGACGCGCTCCTGGACATCGTCCGGGAGAGGTTCGCCGCCGACCTGGCGCACGATGACGACTGGTTCGACTCCGAGATCGAGAACGGCGCGCCCACCGCGTACGAGGCGCTGCGCGCGGTGGTGTACGGCGGGCCGTTCAGTGAGGACCGGGAGCACGCCTTCCAGTACGCCTACGCCTACAAGCGGCTCTGTGGCCTGACCGGGACCTTCCTCGACAACTCCTCCTTCTCCCCGTACCGGGGCGACTGGCTGTCGATGGTCGACGCGGGGCTGCGCGCCCTGAAGGTCGACGCCGTTTCCGTCGAGGACTTCGACTTCTCCGATCTGCCCGGCGGGCTGCCGTCCACGTACACGCCGGGTTGCGGCGAGTGGACGTACGAGCAGTGCGTGAAGGCGCTGGAGCAGTTCGAGGAGACCAAGCGGCAGGGGCATGTCCCGCTGCTGGACAGCGAGGTGGCGGAGGCCGTCCAGGACGTGCTGGGGTGGCTGCGGCAGGTCGAGGCGCGGCCCGGGTTCGGGATCGTGGGTTTCCGGTCCTAGGAGGTGCGTGAGCTGTTGGGGCGGGCCGGCGTCGAGGGGGTGCCCGACCGGGTGCGCTTGCTGGGGCGGTGGGACGTCATGGGGGCCCGTGCGGAAACGATTCTTGGGGCTGGTGCCGGCCGCCCCGGCTTTGCCGCGCCGGCCTTGGGCGACAGCGTCGCCGTCGTTGCCGCGTCGTACCGGGCGGGGGCCGGCGTGCACGCGGTGCGCCGGCCCGGGAGCGTCACCGGCCGGCGGCGGTGGGAGTGAGGAAGTCGCGGATCAGCGGGGCGATTTCGGAGAGGTGGGTCTCCAGGGCGAAGTGGCCCGCGCCCTCGAAGACGTGTACCTCGGCGTGGGGCGCGTCGTGGAGGTACGCCTTGGCGCCCGCCGGGGTGAAGAAGGGGTCGCCGGCGCCCCAGGCGACGAGGACCGGGACGGCGGCCGTGCGGAGCCAGGCCTGCCAGGCGGGGTAGTGGGTGAAGTTCGAGGCGTAGTCGAAGGCGAGGTCGGCCTGGGCGTCGGCGCGGCCGGGCAGGCCGAGGTAGTGGACGTCGAGCGTCCAGTTGTCGGGGGAGACCAGGGAGGGGTCCGCGACGCCGGTCTCGTACTGGAAGCGGGTGCCCTCCTCGGTGAACAGGGCGCGGACGCGCTCCTCGTTGCCGGGCACCTCGCGCCGTAGCCCGGCGAACTCCCGGGCGGCGTCGGACAGGCCCTCGTCGTACGCGTTGCCGTTCTGGACGATCAGGTGCGTGACGCGGTCCGGCCGGCGGGTCGCGAGCCGCAGTCCGACGGGGGCGCCGAAGTCGAAGACGTACAGGGCGAAGCGGTCGAGGCCGAGGGCGTCGGTGAAGCCCTCCACGATGTCGGCGAGCCGGTCGAAGGTGTACGTGAACCCGTGCGGGGCGGTGGTGCGGCCGAAGCCGGGGTAGTCGGGGGCGATCAGCCGGTAGGGGGTGTCGCCGAGCGCGTCCATCAGGCGGGTGAACTGGTGCGAGGCGGTCGGGAAGCCGTGCAGGAGCAGCAGGACCGGGCCGTCGGCCGGGCCGCTCTCGCGGTAGGCGACGGTCACGCCGTCCACGTCGACGGTGCGGTGAGCGATCATCACATGCCTCCTTGGGCTTCGGTGGCATTAGTCTGCGGCAGGTGTGGCTAATGGGTCAAGAGGTATTGCTAGCATTAGCGGCGTGAACGTCTTCCCGCTGCTGGGCGAGCCCCTCGCCCTCGACCTGCTGAACACCCGGCCCGCCGGTGCCGGCGACCTCATCGCCGACCGGGCGGGACTCGCCGCCTGGCTGGCCGAGGAGCCCGGGCGGCTGAGCCACGTCGCGGAGGTCGGGGAGGCCGAGGTGGCCGCCGTGCACGCCGTGCGGGAGGCGGCCGGGCCGCTGCTCGCCGCCGCCCGGCGGGGTGAGCGTCCCCCGGCCGGCGAGCTGGCCGCGCTCAACGGGATCCTCGCCGCGGCCCCGGCCCGCACCGAGCTGGCCTGGACAGCGCTGACCGGCATGACGGCGGCCCCGTACCGGGAGGCCGCCCCGGCGCAGCGGCTCGCCGCGGAGCTCGCGGAGGCCGTGGTGCTGCTGCTGACGGACCCCCGGGTGACGGCGGTGCGCGAGTGCGAGGCGCAGGACTGCGTACTGCTCTTCCTGCCCGCGCACCCCCGCCGCCGCTGGTGCGTGGCTTCGGCCTGCGGCAACCGGGCCCGGGTGGCCCGTTACTACGCCCGGCACAAGGGGGAGGGCGCGTGAGCCGCGAGTGGGAGTCGCTGACCGAGACCGCCGAGGGGTGGCGGGTCAACCGGATCTCCCCGGAGGGGGCGGCGGGGTGAGCCCGTGGGGGGCAGGGTGGGTGAACCTCGGGGCGCGCTCCCGCTGAGGAAAGGTTTCGCCAACGCGTCGCGCTTCTACGCTCCGTCCCGGATGCCACCGGACCGGCATCCGCCCGTGGAAGAGAAGAACGGAACCCCCTCATGCGTCTTCGCACCACCGCCGTAGCCCTCGCCGGAGCCCTCACCCTCGTCCTGCCGACCGCCGCCACCGCGCTCGCGGACGACGGCAAGGCCCTCAGCTACAGCTTCCTCCAGGACGGCGAAAGCAAGACCGGGCAGGTGAGCGACCTGACCGAAGGCAAGTGCCAGCCGCTGGCCGTGACCGACGCCTCCTCGCTCGAGGAGGTCGCCAACGAGACCGACAAGGTGGCCCTGCTGTTCGACAACAAGAACTGCGACGGCGAGCCGGTCCTGGCCGCGGGCCCGGGGGAGAAGGCGGGCGACTTCCCGGCCGTCGCCGTCGTCTTCGAGGCCGCCGAGCCGGGCCAGAAGCCGGAGCAGAAGCCGGAGCAGGGCGAGAAGGACAAGCGCGAGGAGGCCGCCCAGGCCCCCGTCCAGGCGCCGGCCGAGAGCGACGGCAGCGACGCCGCCGACGAGGAGGAAGAGGCCGACTACTACGAATCCCCGTTCCGCACCCTGGGCTGATCTTCCCTTGACGAACGAGGGGCCCGGCACCCGAGGGTGCCGGGCCCCCGTCATGCCCGCCGGGCCGGAGCCGCGGGGGCGCCCTCGTAGCGGTACGGGTCGCTCCGCAGCCCGCGCGAGACGGCCACCACCGTGAACGGCGGCTTCGCCGTGGCCGGCAGCGGGGCCGTCAGGGCGCCGGTCGCCGCGTCCGGCGTCACCGCGAGCGGGGTGTCGTCCACCGTGAGGCGGGGCTCGGTGAAGCCGCCGCCCTCCACCCGGAGCAGCCCCTCGGGGGTGACGGTGACGTCGGTGATCACCGGGTTGGCGCGGGTGGCCATCTTGTTCACCAGGTAGGCCCCCGCCGGAGCGCCGGTCAGTGCCCAGATCTCGGCGGGCAGCCGGGGCAGCCCGCCGCCCACGTCGGAGAGGAAGAAGAGGACGACGTAGAGCATCGTGACCGCGCTCAGGGCCACGTACTGGAGGTCCACCAGGTCGGTCCGGCCGCTGTCGTTCGCGATCAGCTCACGCAGCGGGCGGCGGCCGCCGGGGGTGGGCTTGGGGGCCGGCTTGGCCATGCTGCCGTTCTCCACCCGGAAGCCGACGACGGCCTTCGCCGCGATCAGGGCCGCGTACGGGCCCCCGAGCAGCGGCAGGTACACCGAGGTCAGGGACGACAGCGGGCCGTCGGAGCCGGTGCCTCGGAAGTAGGAGATGCCGCCGCCGGCCGTCAGCCCGTACGCGAGGACCGCGAGCAGCAGCCAGACCAGGATCACCGTCCAGGCCAGCGCGAGGGTGGTGGAGGTGGAGAGCCGGCCGTCGCGGCCGGTGACGAAGCCCGGCCGGCGGCGCAGGCGCAGGGCCACCGGTCCGGCCAGGGCGGCCAGTAACGCGAGCGCGAAGAGTGCGGATGCCATGTCGTCCCCCCGGATACGGTCCTGGGCAAGAGGGTCACCCACCGGACCCGGACATGACAACCCGGCTGGCGGGCCGGAGCACGAGGAGCGGACCGGCCCGCCGCCGCCCCGCTACTCGTGCTCCGGCAGCACCGGGAACCTGCGCGGCGCCACCAGCAGCAGCACCAGCACCGCCGCCACCCCGGCGGCCGTCGCGCCGAGGAAGATGTGCTCCACCGCGGCCGCCACCGCCCCCCGCAGGTGCTCCGAGGCGGCCGGCGACAGGGCGCCGGGCTCCGCCAGGGCCCGCGACACGTCGTCGAGGCGCTCCGGCAGCCCCGGCAGCGGAGTCCCCGCCAGCCGGCCGGCGACGGTCGCGTTGGCCACCGCCCCCAGCAGCGCGGCCCCCACGCTCTGCCCGACGGTGCGGCAGAACAGCACCGAGGCCGTCGTGGTCCCCCGCTCGGCCCAGCCCACCGTGGACTGCACCCCGACCACCAGCGGCAGCTGGAAGAGCCCGAGGGCGGCGCCCAGCAGCAGCATCACCAGCGCGGGCTGCCACGGCCGCGCCGGGTACGGCAGCAGGGCGAAGGCGAACAGGACCACCGACGCCAGCCCCATGCCCAGGGCGGCGGTGTCGCGGAAGCCGATGCGCCGGTACACGTGCTGGCAGACGGCGGCCGACAGCGGCCAGCTCAGGGTCATCAGGGCGGTCAGGAGCCCGGCTCCGACCGGTCCGAGCCCGAGCACGGACTGGGCGTACGTCGGCATGAACACCATCGGGGCGACCATCAGCAGCCCCAGCGCCGCCATCGCCAGGTTCACGGCGGCGATGGTGCGCCGGCGCCACACCCAGCCGGGCAGGATCGGTTCCTCGGCCCGGCGCTCCACCCGGACCACCACCGCGGCCAGGACCGCGCTCGCGCCCAGCAGTGCCAGCGAGGGCGCCGACAGCCAGGGCCAGGCCACCCCTCCCTGCACCAGCGCGAAGAGCAGCAGCCCGCCGCAGGCGAAGACGGCGAGCGCCCCGGCCCAGTCCACCGGGCCCCGGCGGCCGGGGGAGCGTACGGGTTCCACGAGGTGGCGGGTGGTCAGCCAGAGGGCCAGCCCGGCCAGCGGCACGTTGATCAGGAAGGTCCAGCGCCAGCCCGCGTACCCGGCCAGCATTCCGCCGAACGCCGGGCCGAGCAGGGCGGAGCTCGCCCACACGGTGGTCATCCGGGCCTGTATGCGGGGGCGCTCGCGCAGCGGGTAGAGGTCGGCGGCCAGGGTCTGCACGGTGCTCTGCAGGGCTCCGCCTCCCAGCCCCTGGACGATCCGGAAGGCGATGAGCGCGGCCATGTTCCAGGCGGACGCGCACAGCAGGGAGCCGGCCAGGAAGAGGGCGGTGCCGAAGAGCAGGACGGGCTTGCGGCCGAAGGTGTCGCTGAGCTTGCCGTAGACGGGGAGGGTGACGGTGACGGCGAGGAGGTAGCCGGAGAACAGCCAGGAGAAGACGGAGAACCCGCCGAGGTCCCCGACGATCTGCGGGACGGCGGTGGAGACGATCGTGCTGTCGAGCGCGACCAGGGCCATGCTCAGCATCAGCGACACCACCACCCGGGTGGGCGGCCGTCCGCGCACGCCCCCGTCGGCCCCGGGGCCCGCCGCGGCAGCCGCCCCGGAGTCCGGTCCCGAGGCCGTTCCGGGTACGGGGTCGTCCGCGGAGGCCCTTCCCCCGGTGGGGCGTGCGGGGTCCGCCGTCCCCTCCGCGGAGGCTTCCGTGGAGCTTTTCGCCCCGTAATCTCCTGCTTCCACCACGTTCCCCTCGTCTGCGGGGAACACCATCTCACCGGGCCGCTCCGGGCGGAATCCCCGTCTCACGGGCGCCCGGTCCCTCGGCGACCCCTACCCCGGGTCCGTCGAAGGGTGGACAACCCCTAGGGGTAGCTCAGCATTTGGGCCCAGGGGACGTTCGTCCCGGCGGAGGAGGCCGAAAGGCCCGCGAGGTCCTTAACTGGTTCATACGAGCGGGGCCGCCGGGGGGCGGGGTGGGGTTAACCCCCCGGTGGATACGGCGATGGGCACCAGCGCGCCCGGTGCCTCCCGCACCGCAGACTTCGACGGCGACGACGACGCACGTACCGGCGCGGACGCACGTACGCGTACGGCAGGGCCACCCGCGCCTCGGGCGCAACGCACACGCACACGCACACCAACAGGGGAGACAGCACCGTGACAACGGCGATGACCGAGACCAGGCACGGGAGCGGCGGGGGACAGAACTCCGTCGCGGCCCGGGCGCGCCAGGTCGTCAAGGCCTACGGCTCCGGCGAGACCCGCGTCGTCGCCCTCGACCACGTGGACGTGGACATCCACCGCGGCCAGTTCACCGCGATCATGGGCCCCTCCGGCTCCGGCAAGTCCACGCTGATGCACTGCCTGGCCGGGCTGGACACGGTGACCGGCGGGCAGATCCACCTGGAGGACACCGAGATCACCGGCCTGAAGGACAAGAAGCTCACGCAGCTGCGCCGGGACAAGATCGGCTTCATATTCCAGGCGTTCAACCTGCTGCCGACGCTCAACGCCCTGGAGAACATCACCCTCCCCATGGACATCGCGGGCCGCAAGCCGGACCCGCAGTGGCTGGACCGGGTCGTCCAGACGGTCGGCCTCGCGGGCCGCCTCAAGCACCGCCCGACCGAGCTGTCCGGCGGCCAGCAGCAGCGCGTGGCGGTCGCCCGCGCCCTCGCCGCACGCCCGGCGATCATCTTCGGCGACGAGCCGACCGGAAACCTGGACTCCCGCGCCGGCGCCGAGGTCCTCGGCTTCCTGCGCCAGTCGGTCGACCAGCTGGGCCAGACCATCGTGATGGTCACCCACGACCCGGTCGCCGCCTCCTACGCGGACCGCGTCATCTTCCTCGCCGACGGCCGCATCGTCGACGAGATGCACGGGCCCACCGCCGACCAGGTGCTCGACCGGATGAAGGACTTCGACGCGCGCGGGCGGACCTCGTGACCGTCATGAAGACCGCGCGGCGCAACTTCCTCGCGCACAAGGGCAGGATGGCGCTCTCCGCGGTCGCCGTACTGCTGTCGGTCGCCTTCGTCTGCGGGACCCTGGTGTTCACGGACACCATGAACACCACCTTCGACAAGCTGTTCGCGGTCACCAGCTCCGACGTCACCGTCAGCCCCAAGGAAGCCGAGGAAGGGGAGGAGATCTCCAGCCGCGGCAAGCCGGAGGGGCTGCCCGGCTCGGTCGTGGAGAAGGTGCGCGGCGCCGAGGGCGTCAAGTCCGCCGAGGGCGGCGTCGTCTCGATGGCCGTGACGGTCGTCAACTCCAAGAACGAGAACATGGGGTCGACCACCGGAGCCCCGACCATCGCGGGCAACTGGAACGACAACGAGCTCAAGTCGATGAAGATCACCTCCGGCCACGCCCCGCGCGGCCCCACCGAGGTGATGGTCGACGCCGACACGGCCGACAAGCACAAGCTGAAGCTCGGGGACGAGCTGCGCACCATCGCCGTCACCGGTGACATCAGGGCGAAGATCAGCGGTATCGCCTCCTTCACCGTGACCAACCCGGGCGCGGCCATCGTCTACTTCGACACCGCCACCGCCCAGGAGAAGCTGCTCGGCGCCCCGGGCACCTTCACCCACGTCAACGTCACCGCCAAGGACGGCGTGACCCACGAGCAGCTGAAGAAGAACGTGGCGGGCGCGGTCGGCGCCGACACGTACAAGCTGCAGACCGCCAAGGAAGCCGCCGCCGCCAACAAGAAGGACATGGGCTTCCTCGACGTCATGAAGTACGTGATGCTCGGCTTCGCCGGCATCGCCTTCCTCGTCGGCATCTTCCTGATCTTCAACACCTTCTCGATGCTGGTGGCCCAGCGCACCCGCGAGATCGGCCTGATGCGCGCCATCGGCTCCGACCGGGGCCAGATCAACCGCTCGGTCCTCATCGAGGCCTTCCTGCTCGGCGTCGTCGGCTCCCTCGCCGGGGTCGCGGCGGGCGTGGGCCTGGCCGTCGGCCTGATGAAGCTCATGGGCCAGCTGGGCATGCAGCTGTCCACCGGCGACCTGACGGTCAAGTGGACGACCCCGGTCGTCGGCCTGGTCCTGGGCGTCGTCGTCACCGTGGTCGCCGCCTACGTCCCGGCCCGCCGGGCCGGCAAGGTCTCCCCGATGGCCGCCCTGCGCGACGCCGGAACCCCCGGCGACAAGAAGGCCGGCAAGGTCCGCGCGGCCCTCGGCCTGGTCCTCACGGGCATCGGCGCGGCGGCCCTGTTCCTCGCCGGAGCCGCCGAGAAGGCCTCCGAGGGCTCGCTGTGGCTGGCCGTCGGCGTGCTGTTCAGCCTCATCGGCTTCATCGTGATCGGCCCGCTGCTGGCCGGCGTCGTCGTCCGGGTGCTCGCCGCCCCGGTGCTGCGGCCCTTCGGGTCCGTGGGCCGGCTCGCCGAGCGCAACGCGCTGCGCAACCCGCGCCGCACCGGCGCCACGGCCGCCGCGCTGATGATCGGACTGGCGCTGGTCGCCTGCCTGTCGGTGGTCGGCTCCTCCATGGTGGCCTCCGCCACCGACGAGCTCGACCGCACCGTCGGCGCCGACTACATCGTGGGCTCGCAGAACGGCCAGCCGATGATGCCGCAGGCCGAGCAGGCCATGCGGGCCACCAAGGGCCTGGACCACGTCACCGCGTACCGCGAGGTCGAGGCGAAGATCACCGCCCCGGACGGTACCTCCGCCCAGGACCGGATCAGCGTCACCGACCCGACGTACGCCCAGGACGTACGCCGCAAGATGACCGCGGGCGAGCACAAGGACGCGTACGCGGCCGGCTCCATGGCGGTGGGTTCCCTCTACGCCGACAAGCACCACGTCAAGGTCGGCGACGAGCTGACGGTGGCCTTCAACGGCGGCAAGACCGTCAAGCTGAAGGTCGCCGCGATCACCTCGGACGAGGGCAACCTCGACAAGGGCGTGAAGTACGTCAGCACCGCGACCGCCGAGGCCAACATCCCGGCCGACCAGCTGGCGCGCCCGTTCATGCTGCTGGCCAAGGCCGAGAAGGGGCAGGCCGACAGCGCGTACACGGCGCTCAAGGCGGCCATGGCCGAGTACCCGCAGTACAAGGTGCTCAACCAGACCGACTACAAGCAGGACCTCAAGGACCAGGTCGGGCAGCTGCTCAACATGGTCTACGGGCTCCTCGCCCTCGCGATCATCGTCGCGGTGCTGGGTGTCGTGAACACCCTGGCCCTCTCGGTGGTCGAGCGGACCCGCGAGATCGGCCTGATGCGCGCCATCGGCCTCTCCCGCCGCCAGCTGCGCCGCATGATCCGCCTGGAGTCGGTGGTCATCGCCCTCTTCGGCGCCCTGCTGGGCCTCGGCCTGGGCATGGGCTGGGGCGCCACCGCCCAGCAGCTCCTCGCCCTCCAGGGGCTGAAGGTGCTGGAGATCCCGTGGCCGACCATCATCGGCGTCTTCGCCGGCTCGGCCCTGGTGGGCCTGTTCGCCGCACTGGTCCCGGCCTTCCGGGCGGGGCGGATGAACGTTCTGAACGCGATCGCCAGCGAATAGCGGGGGCGGTCGTACGGGGGAAAGCAACGGGGGAACCACGGGGGAAAGCACGGGGGAACCACGGGGGAGCGCGGGGGGGGGGGGGGGGGGGGGGGGGGGGGGGGGGGGGGGGGGGGGGGGGGGGGGGGGGGGGGGGGGGAGGGAGGGGAGGGGGGGGGGGGGGAGATGACCGATGCGCT